>SBGQ01000077.1 GCA_006226965.1 bacterium
ATAAATTTTTTTATCAAAAATTATGGATTGTAAGTGCGTAAAATAAAAATGCAATTTATAAGTGATGAAGCGCTGTTTGTGGGTGATGTATATGTTGTTTAATGTGTATTCCTAACGTTTTTTCTTCTTTTTTGGAAGCGGGGTTAATTCGATTAAAATCTGTATAAGTTTAGAGAGTTCATCAATATTCATCTTTTCGAAATCAACAATAAAATGAATTTTTGCTCCCGGGTAAGGGGCTCCATTTTGTAGAAAGTTTGCAAAATCAGACTCAACAGCCGAATGGGTTTTAACAAATAGTTGATTATCGCATGCCATTGCAATCATTTTGCCTTCGCAATAAATGCCGTATTCACCGAACATTTTTTTATATGTGATTTCAAAGTCTGCAGGTAGTGAATCCTGCAAATAGGTAATGAATTCGGTTGTAGTTCCCATAGGCTTTTCAAATACTCGACTTGTGATAATTATTAAGCAGTTGGTCACAATTTAGGATTAAATCCCGATATCAATAATAAAATTAGTGCATGAAAAAAATATGTTTACTTCTCCTTATCGGAATATCAGCTTGTACTAAATCCAATCAGGCAAAATTAAAAAGTGAAATCGTAGAAGTTGAAGCTCAATTCAACATGATGGCGAGAGAAAAAGGCATAGCAGAGGCATTTAGGTATTTTGCTGCTCCTGATGCTGCACTTAATCGAGAGAATAAACTGATTATCGGGAAAGATTCTATTTTCCAATATACAGCCAAACGAACTTCTTCGGATATCGAATTGAATTGGAAACCAACTCATGTAGTGATGTCGGAATCTGGTGACTTAGCATCTAGTTACGGGTACTATTCATTCAATAAAAAAGGTTCAAGAGATACATTGAGAGGCGTTTTTCATACCGTTTGGCAAAGACAAGCTGACGGTTCATGGAAGTACATTTGGGACTAGGAGTTTAAATTTTGAAGGGTTATTGTATTCTGATTTTATTCATCGTAATATTGCAATGAATAAATGAAAGAACAATGGGAGTAACCAAGACCAATCTATTTACAGAAGAGCAAAACGAAATGGCTCAAGTTGCCAAAGTGCTTGGGCATCCGGCTCGAATTGCCATTTTGCAGCATCTGTTAAAAATGAATACTTGTATAAATAGTGACTTAGTTGATGAGTTGGGTTTAGCTCAGGCAACGATAAGTCAGCATCTTCGAGAACTGAAAGAAATTGGAATCATTCAAGGGAGCATTGAAGGTGTATCCGTGAATTATTGTATCAATCCAACAAAATGGGATTCCGTGCAAAAGCTTTTCGAAAGCTTGTTTAGTCAATTTAGTTCAGCCCCCGCAAACTCTTGTTGCTCTACACATTAACATCAAAAAGAAATCACCATGAAAACTGCTGAAGAATTAAAAGAAATCGTTAAAGAGAAATACAGTGCCATCGCATTACAAGAAAAAGAAGTAAATGCGGCCTCTTGTTGTGGCGCAACAACTCCATCAAATAAAGTTTACAATATAATGATGGATGATTACACCGAAGTTGAGGGTTATAATCCTGATGCGGATTTAGGTTTGGGCTGTGGACTTCCAACTGCATTCGCACAAATAAAATCGGGGGATACAGTAATAGACTTAGGTTCAGGTGCCGGAAACGATTGTTTCGTAGCTCGCCATGAAGTTGGTTTAACAGGCAAGGTAATCGGTATCGATTTCACAGAGGCGATGATCAATAAAGCCCGTGAAAATGCTGATAAACTAGGGTATAACAATGTGGAATTCCGATATGGCGATATCGAAGTGATGCCTGTTTCAGATAATGTTGCTGATGTTGTGGTTAGTAATTGTGTATTAAATTTGGTTCCGAATAAAGAAAAAGTTGTATCAGAAATTTTCCGAGTGTTAAAACCGGGCGGACATTTTAGTATCTCTGATATTGTTTTAGTTGGTGATTTACCGAATGAATTGCGTGAAGATGCAGAAATGTATGCAGGTTGTGTTTCAGGGGCGATTCAAAAAGATGATTACCTTGGATACATCAAAAATCTTGGGTTCGAAAACGTTGAAATTCAGAAAGAAAAGCCAATTGTTATTCCTGATGATATTCTTGAAAAGTATTTGAATCAACAAGAGTTGGTTTCTTTCAAATTCGGAAGTACAGGTATTTACAGCATTACCGTTTTTGGTGTGAAACCGGGTGGTGCTAAGCAAACGGAAATTCATAAAAGTGAGCAAGCGCCGCGTATTTTAAATCGCGGACGTTGTGCACCAAACTCAGGTTGTTGCTAATTAAAAACTAGGAAATCGGTAATAAGATTTATGAATTCAAGGTTGGAAATATATCTTGTTAGAGTAAAAAACTCATTCAATCAAATAAATGAAGAACGAAAAGCAATTTTATTACCGGTTTCTGAGTATATCAGCCAAAAGATTTTAAAAAATGAGTCGGTAAAGCTGGTTTTTATTTGTACACATAATTCCAGAAGGAGCCATTTGAGTCAGATTTGGGCGCAGTTGGCGACACATATTTATGGATTATCGGGAAAAATAGAATGTTATTCTGGCGGGACTGAAGCCACTGCGTTTAATCCTCGTGCAGTTGAAGCTGTAAAACGAGCAGGATTTCAAGTAGAGTTTTCTGGAATAGAAAATCCTATTTATTCAGTCTTTTTTGATGAATCTGAAAAACCGATACAATGCTTTTCAAAAAGATACGATTCACCAAAAAATCCTAGTTATGATTTTGCGGCAATTATGACTTGTGATGATGCCGATGCAAACTGTCCGATTGTTTTGGGGGCTGATGCACGTTTTCCGGTAAAGTATATCGATCCAAAAGTTTCAGATAACACTGAAAAAGAGACACAAACCTATGACGAACGTTGTTTTCAGATTGCAACGGAAATGATGTTTATGATTTCGAAAGTGAAGAAAGTATGAATTCCACAAAAAAGCTCTCTTTCTTAGATCGGTTTTTAACGGTTTGGATTTTCTTAGCCATGTTAATCGGAGTATCGATTGGATATGTGTTTCCAAATTCAGCATCTCTAATTGAGTCTTTAAGTGTTGGCACAACTAATATTCCGATAGCCTTTGGTTTGATTTTAATGATGTATCCACCATTGGCAAAAGTGAATTATAGTGCATTGCCAAAGGTTTTTCTTAATGTTAAGGTCTTAAGTTTGTCTCTAATTTTAAACTGGATAATTGGACCTATACTCATGTTTGTATTGGCAATTTTGTTTTTACATGAGTATCCAAGTTATATGGTAGGATTGATTTTAATTGGACTTGCCAGATGTATTGCGATGGTTTTAGTTTGGAATGATTTAGCAGAGGGGAGTCCGGAATACGGAGCAGGACTTGTGGCATTAAACAGTTTATTTCAAGTGTTTGCCTATAGTTTTTATGCTTGGTTATTTATTACTTGGTTACCTCAATTTTTTGGATTTGACGGTGCAATTGTAGATATAAAAATGTCTGTAATTGCTGAGTCCGTTTTTATCTATTTGGGAATTCCTTTCTTAGCGGGTTTACTATCAAGAATCATACTAATAAAAAAGAAAGGAGAGGTATGGTTTAAACAAACGTTTATTCCAAGTATATCTCCCATTACATTAGTTGCTTTGTTATTTACTATAGTTGTGATGTTCAGCTTAAAAGGTGAGTTGATTATTCAAATTCCGTTAGATGTTGTAAGAATTGCAATTCCGCTTGTTATTTATTTTATCATCATGTTCCTGCTTGGTTTTATTATCAGTAAGTGGATGGGTACTTCGTATGATAAAAATGCCTCAATTGCTTTTACAGCGGCTGGTAATAATTTTGAATTAGCTATTGCTGTTGCCATTGCAGTATTTGGTTTAAACAGTGGTGAAGCATTTGCAGGAGTAGTTGGACCCTTAATAGAAGTTCCGGCTCTTATTCTTCTTGTAAAAGTAGCGTTCGGTTTAAAAAATAGATTTTATTGAGTTTGAGATTATTTACTGGCTCCTAAAGATTTAATCGTATGCTCTTCTGTAAATACATGTGAAAAAAGATTGGCAAGCCATTGTTTCCCTTCATATGTGCGTCGTAAATATTCAATTGCCGGCTGAATTAACGGCGAAACAGTATTCCAAAAAAATGTCGGGTAATTTTCGCGTAAGTCAGCAGCTGATTGATAGTTTAATTGCTCTGCTTCACCAGATTCAACAAATTCGGCATATAAGGCTGCACTTTTGCGCAAATAATGGGTATCACCCATTTGGCCGATTAAATCAGCTGCGCGTACCATTCCGGCTAGTGTATCTGTTTGTTTGTAAAAAGCATCGTTGGGCATTGGAAAACGAGTGAGTTCAATCATTTCACAAATGGCATCCACATTAATATGACTTTTGTTTCCAAACCATTGCTGTACAAAAAGCTTAGATCGGTTAACATGATAAGGGAGAAGGGCTGCATCAGTAGATCCGCGTTTTAGTGATACTTTTTCACCTGATTCATTTACAATGAATTCATTTTCAGTATCACCCATACAAATCCCGCGGACGTATCCGACATCGTGGCAAAGCATGGCAATGGTTGCATTCAGCCAGTCTTGAGGTGTTAATGCGCCAGTAACAACATGTCTGCCTCTTAATATTACCTGACCAACTTCCGTAACCAAAATAGTATGCTCCAAGTTGTGATACGGAGCATCGCAATTGGATAAATTTTCTAAAATAGAACGCGAAACAAACGCGATTATACTCGGATATTCAGGTTCTAATAAACCAAATGCTTCTTGATAGTTTGCTTTTAAATGCTGGCTGAATGCTTCAATAACTATGGCATGCGGATTAAACATACTTCACTCCAATTAAGTAAAAACTCAAAGCCCAAATAAAAGAATAAATAATGATTTACGGGAATTATTTTATCAGTTTATCTATTAAAGAAACTTTATAATTCTCTAGATTGGTTTCTTTATAAAAATCACCCAACATTTTTTGAATAGGTTGCCATCTATCATGAAGCGGGCAAGGATGCAATCCGTCGCAATCAGGATTTCCGGTAGCACAAATAGATTTCATATTGTGCCCCGATACAGCTTGTACAATATCATCTAAGGAGATTTCTTCCGGTGCCTTTCCGAGACAAACACCACCCTTTGCACCTTTGTAAGAAATGAGATACCCTTTTTCGGTTAGCTGTTGAAGAACCTTGGTTAAAAAGGTAAATGAAATCTCTAATTCCTGACTCAGTTTTGAAATAGGTACAATATCGTTTTGTGATTGATCTGCCAGAAAAATCATAGAACGGATAGCGTATTCACAAGCTTTTGAGCAAAACATAAGAATAAAGACTAATTTGTCTTAAAATAAGCATTAAATATCAAATGTCAATGCGTAGGCGTAATATTTCGGACGAAAATATCCGATTATTTTTACCTACTTGATTTTTTTAAAACAGTAATAAAATTTCACCTACACAATTGAAGATGGCAACGGGATTTCGGTAAAGTGAAAATAGCTAACGTTGAACGGGATTTCGTTTTACGGTTAAAATTAAATTAGAGAAGTGATTTTTCAACGAAATATCATTGTTTTGGGTGAACGCCGGCTTTAAGAACCATATCACCAACAATAATTTGATCAACAACTTCTAAGCCCGAAAGTACTTTACCAAAGCGCGTATATCGTCCGTTCAAATGAGGGTGCCATTGGTGCATAATAAAGTATTGTGCGCTTTCTGTGTCGGTTCCGGCACTCGCCATTCCGATTGTTCCGCGCTCAAATTCTAAGTCAGAGCCTTCCGTTGGTATTATAGTCGATCCGCCGCCGTACCCGTTGCGAGTTTCAAAATCGCCGCCTTGCATAACAAAATTACCGATTACACGATGAAAGGGAACATTGTCGAACTTGCCGGAATTGCTCAAACTATCAATTAACCAAACAGTTGTCGGGTTTCTTTCGGCATCTAATTCAATGGTAATTTCACCTTTGTTTGTAAGTAATGTCAAAATCGGGTGAGCGCCTAAATCTGATAAACGACTTCTATTTGGAATTGCCAAAAGAACAGAACTTGCCTCAACTTCGGGTGTGATGTCAACACTAACAAGCGCCTTTTGCAAGGTAGGATTCGAGCTTTTTGATAATTCAGCAAAGAAATTTGTACTTGATTCCCCGCCAAGTTTTTTAAAAATCGGGATATAAGTTTGAAAAACTTCAATGTCCTGTTCAATGTCTAAGTTGAGTAAATGAGTTACAAACTCATCCATTGAAATAGCATTTCTGAGTGCCTCGCTTTCGAGTATGGAAACGGAGCCGATTAAAATGCCTCGATCTTTGCTACTCAATAACTTTCTCAAAAATGGGTAATATGTTTTTTGATTTTTTTGTGATAATTCACCAATTAAAGAGACCGCATATTCTGCAGCAGAAAGTTTTGAAGCGATTGCTACGGAATCCCAATTATCACTAATTACGAGTAGGATTTTGTCTGCGGTAAGGCTGTTCTCAGCTAATTTAAGCGCCTGATTTAAAGAATACGGTTTAGAAATCAAGACAGTTTTTAAATCGTTACTAGTGAACGATTTTGATGCGGATGCATCATAAAGCCGAGCAGATAATCGAATAGGATGGTATTCGTCTTCATAATAATCTTGCACATCCTTAATGGATTTCTTAAACGTTTCGCCGTTGAGTTTAGGTGCTAACGTTTCAAAATAAGTTTGTAAAGCTAAATTATTGCGTGTGGATAAAAATGATACACAAAGTTGAGCGTACTCTTCAGATTCAACATACCTGCCTAAAGCGCGAATCATTTCCACTTGTACATTTACTTCAAGAGATGGAAAGTTTAAGTCATTCATCCACGTGAGCAGTTCCTGAGACTGAACTTTTGATAAAATCTGAATTAAATATTGTTTGTTAAGGGTACTTAACTGTTCATAATTCGTTTCCAAAAAGTGAAAAAGCTGAGCAGAGTATTCGGGTTTGTAAATAATTTTTCGTGAACGATATGCACCGTACAAGTAATTGGTAATCAATAGATTATTTACCACCGCTGTTGTTTTTTGAACCCAAGTTTTCAACAAAGAATCTGGAATTTCATAGGTAAGTGAACTTCGACTTATAGCATAAGCAAAAGCTTTTTCCTGCTCAGGATCGGAAGATTTTACCCAGTTTTCTAAAAGCCATAAATGTGTTGTCCAATCTGCTTTTTCACCAAGAGTTATAATCACATCCGGTTTGTAAACAGGGTTCATTTGGGGATAATCAGCAATAATACTTGCTAAATGAGCGTCTTTTAACGGCTGGCCTCGAAGAGAGAAAAATCCCAGCTTACTTGGGTTATTTAGTACTCTATTGAGTAATACATCCACATTTCCGCTTGTGTTATATAATGCTCTATATGCCTGATCGGAAATATTCTTGTCTCTACTGTTTGTAAGTTCAATTAGTTTAGTGAAATCACGTTTTGAGACCGCTAAATCCAATTCTGTATAATTTGTTTGCTTAGTTGAGCAAGCAGAGAGAATCAAAAATCCCCATAAAGACAAAAAAAATAATTTCATACTTGATTTATGTTTGGCTTTTAGTATATTGCACATATAACACATATATGTATAAAAATAAATCGGTTATGGATAATAATCAGTTAACTCGAAAACAACGAGAGTTTTTCCACTACATCGTAGAATACAAAAAAGATAACGATGCGTGGCCAACCTATCGGGAAATCGCTGATAAATTTGATTTTAAATCTCCCAATAGCGTCACTCAAAATATTAAATCGCTCATCAAAAAAGGATATCTGAAAAAGACGAATGAAGATGAGTACGAGTTGGCAAATCAGGGAAATCGATATATCAATGATGAAATTGAAGAGGAAGTAACCTATGGCGGAATTCCTGTAAAAGGAATTATAACTGCCGGTTATTTACAAGAAGCGGTTGAAGCTAATTTAGGCTCAATCACCTTAAATATGATTTTTCCTAATCTGAGTAAAATGTTTGCGCTCCGTGTTGCCGGTATGAGTATGCGCGATGCGGGAATTTCTGACGGGGATTTTGTTCTTCTTTGTGATGATGATGTGAAAAACGGTGATATAGGCGCAGTTTTATACAATGGCGAAACCAGTTTAAAACGCATTTTTTATGATAAAAACGGATTACGATTAGAACCTGCAAACGACGCGTATTCTGCTATTCAGGTAGAACCGGATGTTTTTGAAGAGGTTCGCATCATTGGTAAATATGTCGGGCATGTGAATAAGTCCGGTATTTATAAAAACCGTCACAACTAATTATGATTTAAGAGTTATACCTAACACTCAAAACTCGATGCCGATGTATTCTTGAAAAGAGTCATCGGCTTTTTTGTACCTATCATTAGAGAATTCCAATGTTATTAAGATAAAAAAGTCTTAAATTCTATCAGTTTATGAAAGCGTTTCCATTTATTCAAAGGAGGTTCTAATGCAACGCTTACTGATATTAGGTGCAGGCATTTCCGGGCATACCGCAGCACTTCATGCTTGGAAAAAGCTTAAAGGAACACACGAAGTAATGGTGGTTTCTCCAAATAAAAATTGGAACTGGATACCGTCAAATATTTGGGTTGGCGTTGGGTTTATGGAACCCAAACAAGTGACTTTCGATTTAGAAAAAGTGTACTACAAAGAAGGTATTCATTACAGACAGGCCAAAGCCTTGGAAATTTACCCGGAGGGAAATTCCGAACATAAAAAGCCATGTGTGCTTATCGAATATACCTCAGAAGGCAGAAGAGGTCAGCAAGAGTTTGTTGAGTACGATTATCTGATAAATTCCACAGGACCGAAATTGAATTTTAATGCGACTCCGGGTTTAGGCCCCGAACATCATTCGTATTCTGTTTGTACTTACGGGCATGCCGATGAAACATGGAAAGCGTTACAAATTCTGATTAACGAAATGCGACACGGACAAAAAAAGCGTATCGTTATAGGAACCGGACATGGAACGTGTACTTGTCAAGGTGCTGCGTTTGAGTATTTATTTAACGTAGAATACATTCTAAAAAAAGAAGGTGTGCGCCACATGGCTGAGCTTTATTGGATTTCAAATGAAGCAGAACTAGGCGATTTTGGAATGGGTGGAATGCATATTAAAATGGGTGGATATGTTACTCATTCGAAGATTTTTACGGAGTCTTTATATGCAGAGCGCGGAATAAAATGGATTACTCAAGCAGCCGTAAAAGAAGTTCGTGATAAAGAGCTAACCTATGAAGATTTAGACGGCGTAATGCACGAATTAGATTTTGATTTCGCCATGTTATTACCGCCTTTTTCCGGTGTTGGATTAACAGCAAAAAATAAAGCCGGTGCTGATATTACCTCAGAATTGTTTGCCGCAAATGGTTTTATGAAAGTGGATGGTGATTATACACCAAAAGAATATGACAATTGGTCGCCTGAAGATTGGCCAAAAAGTTATAAGCATCCCAAGTATGATAATGTATACGCTATAGGGATTGCTTTTGCGCCGCCTCATTCCATATCAAAACCGATGAAAAGTAAAAGCGGTACACCCATTTTCCCTACTCCGCCAAGAACCGGAATGCCTTCGGGTGTAATGGCTCGTGAGATTGCGTTTAACATTTGTGACCGCATGCTAGGTAATCCAGAAAAGGCAACTCGTACCGCTTCGATGGCGAAAATGGGTGCCGCTTGTATAGCATCAGCCGGAGCAGGTGTCTTAGACGGTACAGCCGTTTCAATGACGGTTTATCCGATTGTGCCTGATTTTGAAACCTTTGAAGAAACCGGACGAGATTTAAACTTTACTACCGGAGAAATCGGCCTCGCAGGACACTGGATTAAACATTTACTGCATCATGGGTTTATTTATAAAGCAAAAGCAAAACCATTTTGGCGATTAATTCCGGAATAGAAAGGAGCAGAATATGAGTAAAAGAATTCCATATGGTCAGAATTATTACCCACCGGTACCGACAGGTTTTACAAAATGGAAACGAATTAGTAAGTTTTGGCAGTTCTTTAGATTTATGATTATCAATCTAAAAATGCTTAGAATGGTAAGGAAACATTAGAACCGAAGTATTAAGCACTTTGTTTAACCTGAAAAGGTTAAGGTGGGGGAAGGTCGAAGTAATAAATACTTCGACCTTTTTTTTGATTACAATCTAGTTTTAAGATAAGGCCATTGAAAACGCTCTGCGTTTAGCTTTAGCAAGTGGATGAAAGTCTGTTAATAATTTAAACACAGCAACTGTAAGCTTACGAGCAAGTTCATCTGCGTATGATTTATCATACATTACCGATTGAATTAAACTATCGAGTGCTAACTGAAAATCGTTGTTCAATAATGCTGAAATGCCGTTTTGGAGCGATTCAATTGTTTTAGGGTGCCCACCATCCGGAAGTTTTTCTTTGCCATTTTGTATGGCAATAGCACGTTTCAAACTTTGGATGGATTCTTGTTCAAAAGCATATTTCCCGGCTTTAAATAACGGATGTAAAACTCGCTCGGCTTCATCAATCGAGCCGGGTAATAACACCATAGCGAGTATATATCTGAATTCTTCATTTTCAGGATTATCAATAAATAAATCCTTAACCATTTCAAGAGCTTCGGTACGGTTTCCTGCTTCTAAAAGAGCATGAACCTGTTCGATTCCGGCTTCTTCTTTTTCATTTTTCGGAAGATGTTCATCCAACCACTTACGAATTTGAGCCTCAGGCAGAGCGCCGCTAAATTCGGCGATTAATTTTCCCTGATAAACCATTTTAACGGCAGGTATTCCTCTAATTTGAAATTGAGCAGCAAGTTCTTGATGAAGCTCAGTATCGATTTTAACCAACTTCCATCTGCCATTAGCTTCTTTTGCTAATTTTTCAATTGTTGGTCCTAAAACACGGCATGGTCCGCACCATTCAGCCCAGAAATCGAGAACAACCGGACGGACTTTACTTTCCTGAACAACGTCCGTCATAAAATCTTTTAAATCAAATGGGCTGCTCATGCCGATTAATTTTCTTCTTTAACTGTGATTTCGATGTGTTTATTCGCGCCTTTAATAGCTTCGTGTGTTTGTGGATTTTTAATCCATGCGCGACCGCCATCATGCTGCAATTTTCTATGATTTTTGTATTTGAAAGCTTGTTTGTGTAATTCAGGTAGAGTTTTCATAACAATCAAAAATTAGGTTAAAAATTCAGGGTGAATATACTGGAATTGCAGTTTTATCATGATGATTAATAGTATTGAATACGTGAAAATCTTCAATGAATGAACAAAATTATTCGATGAACGGAGTTGGTTTTATTTTGGTTAAGACCGATGCTAAAGAAGCACCTTGTTTTGTATAGTTTATATCAAGTTGGGTGGGGTATATTGAATTGGTCTTATTAACGTAATCTTGTTGTTATGAATAGTATCTATACGCGCTTATCAACATTACCTGTGTTGGCAAACAATTATGTTTTAAAATTTCTTTTCATTGCATTTTTAGGGATTCATATTCCATTAATAGGACTAATCGTTTTTATAGTTCTGAATGTCGGGGCACTTTCAGCTACTACAATTTTAATAACCACATTACTTCTAACGCTAATCGCGACAGGTATTACTCTCTACACGCTCAATAATTTATTGGAGCCTCTAAAAGTGAGTAAAAATGCGTTACAGAGCTATTTAAATGAACGAAAGTTGCCTGAATTGCCAGAGAATTTTAAGGATGAAGCCGGTGTGCTTATGCAAAAAGTTCAGGAAACGGTTATTAAACTGGATAGCATTCTGGAGCAAAAGAAAGACTTGATTGGGTTGCTTTCTCATGATTTAAGAACCCCGTTGGTAAACATTAAGATGTTATCTGAATACATTGAAAGCGGAGAGCCTACACCTGAAGAAGTATTAAGCATGGCAAAAATGATTTCAGATTCCGTTGATCGACAAATTTTACTTTTTCAAGAGATTTTATCCATTCTCAGACAAGAAGATTTATCATGGGTAAAATTGCGACTATCAGATATAACAACTGAAGACTTATTGGATGTAGTGATGCATGATATGCAACCCTTAGCAGAAAAGAAGAATATCGCACTAAAAATTAATAACGAGATAAAGGACAAACTCACCGTTGAAAAAAACTTGTTTCCGCAGGTTATTAAAAACCTAATTAATAACGCTATCAAGTTTTCGCATAAAGGTTCTCAGATTGAAGTGGATTTAAAGAAAATTGGCGAAACAGTGATTATTCAGGTGAGTGATCACGGTTTGGGTTTTGATATGGACGACAGTGAGGAGATTTTCGAGAAGTTTTCAAAACGCCGTAAAAAAGGGACAATGGATGAACCGACTACGGGAATGGGTTTATACTTGTCTAAAAAGATAATTGAAGCTCATCATGGAACCATTGTAGCTAAAAGTGAAGGCCCCAATAAAGGAGCCCGTTTTATAATAACCTTATAAATGTTTAGTTCGCAGAGTACACTTTTTTAGCAGCCAACCAAGTTTCAAGAACTTTAGTTGACCATATCTCGGATTCATCAACGGTAAAATAATTACGGTCGATTACAATAAAATCTGCCCATTTTCCGGTTTCCAAACTTCCGGTAACATCTTGCATAAATCCAGCCCAAGCGGCATCAATGGTAAAGCTTTTTAGTGCTTCCGAGCGGCTGAGTTTTTCTTCCGGATACCATCCGTCCATCGGGTTTCCGTTATGATCTTTACGTGTTACGGCAGAGTATAATCCGAAAAACGGATTACTGTGTTCTACTGGAAAGTCTGAACCACTTGCTACTAATGTGCCTTGGTTTAAGAATGTTTTCCATGCATATGCGCCTTTAATTCGTTCGTGACCAATTCTATCTTCTGCCATATTCATGTCGCTTGTGGCGTGAGTCGGCTGCATGGATGCAATCACATCAAGCGATTTGAATCGTGGAATATCTGCCGGATGAACAACTTGTGCATGTTCTACTCTAAATCGATGGTCTATTAAATCAAATTTTTGAACGGTTTTTTCTATAGCATTTAGCACAACTTGATTGGCTTTGTCTCCAATGGCATGTGTGTTTACCTGATATCCTTTTTCAGCAGCTTTCATCATCATAGAAGTGAGTTCTTCTTCATTATGAAACAGTAAGCCGAAATTTGCCGGGTCATCTGTATATGGATGAATCATGGCCGCCCCGCGACTTCCCAAAGCGCCGTCTTCGTATAGTTTCACACTTTGTACATACAATTTATCTTCGGCATAATGTTTTAATAACCCTGATGAAGCGATTTTGTCAAAATCATTTCCCGTGCCGCCAATCATAGCATAAATGCGAGTAGTAAGGAGGTCTTTATCTCCAAAATTTTTATAGAGTTTATAAATATCATAAGAAATTCCGGCATCATGTATTCCGGTAAGTCCAACGGATGCAATTTCTTCGAGTGCTAAGCTGAGTGCTTTTTCGGTTTCGGCATCTGTTCTTTCAGGAATTTTATTTTCTAATAAATTCATGGCATTATCCACAAAAACTCCGGTCGGATTGCCGTTTTTATCTCGAATGATTTTACCGCCGTCCGGCTCAATACTTTCTTTAGAAATACCTGCTAAACGCATCGCTTCTGAGTTTGCCCATGATGCGTGCCCATCAATTCGACGTAAATAAACAGGCTTATCTTTTACCACTTTATCTAAGTCTTCCGCTGTAGGAAAGGTGTTTTCTTCCCAAAGTGTTTGATTCCAACCTCGACCTAAAACCCATTGTAATTCGGGATTGGCATCAGAAAAAGTCTCGATTTTTTTTAAAGTTGAATCTAATGATGTAATTCCCATCAGATTTACATCCAATTTTGTAAATCCTAAGCCAATGATGTGTGCATGAGCATCTATCAAACCCGGAAGAACGGTTTTCCCGTTTAAATCGAACTCTTTTGTCGGGGATTTTGGCAGCATACTTGAATCAGAGCCTACATATACGACTTTGCCTTTATCCGTAACCATCAAATTAAATTGAAGAAGCGAATCCGCTTGAAAGGTATATCCGGTAAAGTTTTTGAAAACAAACAAACTGGGCTCAACTGCTTTTGAGCAAGACATAACAATAAAAAGAAAGAGTAAGTGACGGATTTTCATAGAAATTCAGTTAGCTTAGAAACCACATTGATGCGAAAAGTACAAAATCAATGTCAATCATCATGAAAGATATCCAACCAGAACGTATTCGTATTGTAAAACTACCTTTGTTAGAAGCGCAATCAATTTTCCGGATGAACACTCTCATCTTTGGAGAAGAGCGCTTAATCAATCATTTCGAACATGATGATATTCGTTTGTATGAAGCTCGGGTAAATGGTATAGGAGTTGGGTTTAAGATGGGGTATGCTCTTTCATCAAAAGAATATTACTCGGCAAAAGGTGGTGTTTTAGAGGCTTTCAGAAGGAAAGGAATCGCTGAAAAACTGACTTTTAATATGATAATGGATTGCAAGAAATCCGGTTATAAAGTTCTGAGTTTTGACACTTTGCCAGATTTATATCCGGGAATGATGGAATTGGGGAAGAAGTTGGGGTTTGTACAAGTAAGTTCAGATTATGACGATCGCTATAAGTCAAGAAAAATCAGAATGAGTTTGGTTTTGTAAGATAAAAGAGGATACTTCGATTCCGTTATTATTTAAAGTTATGAGTTGAAAAATTTCTTATTAACCCGAATTTTGATTTACAAATACATCGAAAATTCTAGAAGTTAAAGAATCAATGTTAATTGAGTCGTAGCGCTAATGTCCAAATCATACTATCCGTTTTTACATCACCCAAGCCCACAACTGTTCACATTTATAATACTATCAAACTCAAAAACACAAGAGGATTTCAGGCTCGAACGTTTTTTTTACCAAATCAGCAATCAAGCATTTATTTCGTTTTCTTGAATTGAACCGATTTCCATTCTTTAAATAAATGCGCCACTTTCATGCGTTGGTATTTTCCGGTTGATGTCACCGGAATAGCATCACCAAAAACAACTACTTTAGGAGCTTTGGAAAAGGGTAATTCTTTTTGGCAATAGGTTAAAATAGTTTCCGGATTTTGTTCAGCACCATCATGTAATTGTACATAAGCCCCAACTTCTTCTCCGTACCAGTCGTTTTCAAAACCCACTGAAATACCGGCTTTAACTCCAGGCGCCTGATTAATAACTTCGTCAATTTCGAGAGGAGCAAGATTTACACCTCCACGAATAATGAGTTCTTTTAAGCGTCCGGTTATAAAGAAAAAAGGTCGTTTTTGTTCGTCTTCAAGGAAAAAACCTTCATCACCACTTCGAAACCAACCAAAGGTAAATGCTTTCTCATTAGCTTCTTCATTGGCATAATATTCTTTCATCACATTAACACCACGAATCACAATTTCTCCGCGTTCTCCGGCTTTTAAGGCTTCTCCTTTATCATCATGAATAGCCATTTCGTTTGCCGGAATCGGTACGCCGATGCTTGGATAACCATAATCCCGCATCCATTTTTGATGCTCTTCTTTTTGAATATCGAGCGGTAAAAAACAAGAGTAACAAGTAGTTTCAGATAAACCGTAACCATGAAGTACGCGAATACCAAACCGATTTTCGAAGTTTTTGGCAACTTCAACCGTTAAAGGACCTGCTCCGCAAATAATATGATGCAGTTGATTCGGGCGTTTATAGTCTTTGTCTTGATATTCATGGTTCAAATATTGAAGCAAAGTCGGCACAACTGATACAATGTGCACTTGTTCGGACTCAATGCGTTCAAAGAAAGTTTTTACTGAAAATTTTTGCGTGAGTACAACAGATCCGCCGACAAAAGCAGGAGTAATGTGCGTAACAACCGTTCCGTTTACATGATGAATCGGCAGAACACACATCATTTTTGTGTGTTCATTAATATGATGCCATTCAGAAATAGCACGAGCATCTTCCAATAAATTTCGCTGGCTTAATAAAACGGCTTTGGGATTTCCGGTAGTCCCTGAAGTAAAAACGATAAGCGCGTCGGTTTCAGAATCCGGCGTATTGGTTTGAATGGATGTTGTTCCACGCCAAACAGTTTCATCAGCATAGATTTCAAGTTGAATCGCATTCGAAATGTTAGATTCGCCAATAATGCGTTTTATGCGCTCCGAATAAGGCGCTAAGATGAAAGCCAGTTTTACTTCACCGTGTTCCAAAATGTAGGCAATACGATGGTCGTCTTCGCTTAAATTCACAGGAACAACTGTAATTCCAATCATCCAAGCCGCAAAATATTGAACAATGGTCTGCCAGTGATTGTGAGCAATGGTAGCGATTCGGTCGCCTTTTTTTAGCCCTTGGTCTAATAAATATTGTGCGGTTTGTTCAGCTATTTGAAAAAATTCAGCGTATGTGAAGGATTTCTCAGGATGTTCTTCACTCAAATAATTTAAAAACGGAGTATGTAAATGGCGTCTTTTAAAGAATAAATCCTGAAAATCGCTTATGGAAAGCTCAGGAATTTGATGTGAATGAAGTTGTCGTGCTGAGATTATTTTATCCTGTAAATCCTTCTTATACATGAAATAACGATTATTTTACTTGTTGAATCCAGTCAGGAAGATTGTAATAGTTGGTAATGCGAGTAATTTTTCCGTCTTTGATTTCAAAAAAGGCTCCCGCAGGTAATAAATAGGTTTGTCCATTTGCTTCAGGCAAACCTTCATCAGTTTTTAAATACGTTCCATACACTTTGAATTCAGCCGCTGCACGTGTGCCTGATTCGTTGTACATCACAACAATATCAGCCAATTGTTCTTTGTACGATGTGTTCATTTTATCCATAAACTGGATGAAAGCCGTTTTTCCGACTTCTCTTTTGCCTTGATTGATATCGTGAATAACGTGAGTGTCTAACATGGAATAAAAGGTTTCCATATCGCCTTTGTTGAAAGCATCGTAGTATCGGGATATAATATCAGTTTGAGACATGGTGAATGTGATGTTTAAAGTTTAAATGTAATGCTTATAAATAGTGCGCGGAAAGATAATAAAACTGCTTAATATAATGCAGAAAAGCGCTTACAGGATGGAGATAAAAAAGCTGCGAGAACATCGATATGTGCATTGACTCATATCAAGAAAATGCGGGTAACTGCCTGTGAAACGCTGACTTCCTTCAATCCGAAGATAAGGCCTGCCATTGTAGTACAGAGTCAGAATCCCTGGAATTTTATAATTATCGACAATGACGATTCCAAAATGCTCCCGCAGCAATATCGGGGAAAAAAAGACTTACAGGAGAACTGCAAGTCTTAATTATATTCAAAGAACGAAAGCACTTTCGTGCTCATCCTGCTGGTTAAATATCGGAATTTGCGGACTTAATGTCAGCTAAAAGTTTTTGCAATCGCTGTTGAATCTGAGATTGGTCGCCGGATTCTGTTTTTGGTTTTCTTTTTTCCAGATACAAATCTTCAGCAATACTCAAAGCGGCTAAAGCTGTAATAGTCGATTCCGGTTGCCCTTGTAATTCTTTTCTGAAATCACTGAATCGGGTATTTACAAAATCAGCAATTTCTTCCATGATTCGCTCTTCGCCTGACGGAACTTTCAACTGATACGCCTTACCAAGAACATTCACTTTAATTGAAATCATTTCAGCCATTTAATTTCTCCAAATGTTGATCAACTTTGTGAATCATCTGATTTACCTTTGCTTTAAGAGCGATTTTATCAGGTAAAGAAAGTTCACCGAATAAATCAGATTGTGCTTGTTTCGGCTTCTCTAAAAGCTGGGCTTTTAAACTGGCATTTTCTTTTTTTAAAGAAGAAATGTGTTGGAGCAAGCGATGAATTTCTTGCTCCAGCTCGTTTAATAAGGGGTTAATAACTTGTTCACTCATAATGATGCATTCCGATATTCAGTCGGTTGAAATTAGTCAATTTTTTTGAGATAGCTTTTTAAATCTGATTTATTGACGTAATTCGGCAGCAAACTGTTGATTCAAGTTTTTAAGAATCTTTTTGATGATAGGCTCAATGTCCTGCATGGTTAGTGTGCGGGAATCGTCTTTGAATGTCATCCGATATCCGACACTTTTTTTGCCATCAGCTAAAGAACCGCCTTCGAAAACATCAAATACATGATAATTCGTGAGCAATCTTCCGGCAGATTTTTGGAGAACAGCACTCATTTCGCCGGCTTGAATACCTTTGTCAACAACTAATGCCAAGTCGAATTCAAACGAAGGGAATTTTGGAACTGAAACTGCTTTAAATTCATCTAATTTCTCGGCGATTTTTTCCAGTAAAGTGAAATCAAATTCAGCGAAATAAACAGGGAACGCCAAATCGAATGCTTTAGCTTTTTTCGGGTCTATTACTTCCAAATAACCGACAGAAGTTTCATTTAATATAAACTCCAATTTCGTTGCAGAAACACTGACTTCTTTGAGGGAATTCTCTAAACGTAAAGCCTTAAACCAAGCATAAATTTTGGATTTCAAATCCGCAAACGAATAGTGAACGGCTTTGCCGGTCCATTCTTCTTTTGAGCGATATCCACATAAGGCAAATCCTGCATGTACGTGTTCTTTAACACCGTTAATTTCTGTGTGATTTTCTGATGAAGCCTCGAAAACGTGACCGATTTCAAATAAAGAAAGGGAATGATTTCCTCTGTTTAAATTGAATGCAATTGTTTTTAAGAATCCATAGCGTAAGGAATCACGCAAAAATGTTAAGTCTTTTGAAATCGGATTCAAGGTGCGAATTAAACGTTCAGGTGCTTCAATTTCCAGTGCATAAGATTCAGGCAACAATGAATTTTGGTACAATTCAGTGAAACCTAAACCAGCCAATTTCGCTTTGTTTCGTTCTGTAAACGTTTCGTGAAACGGATAGGGCGACGGTGTGTGAAATGTCGTGTTTTTAGGCGATTCAATCGTGTTGTAATCCATCACACGAGCAACTTCTTCTACTAAATCGATAGAACGTTCAATATCAGGACGGAAAGTTGGAACAACAACTGAAACCGTATCAGTATCAACAACAGAAACAGAAAACTGTAATCTCTTCAATAAATCCTGAATGGTTGGTTGATCTAATTGAGTACCGAGAATTCTGTTGGTGTATGATGTAGTTAAAGAAACCGTTTTTGGTTCAGTTTTGATAGGATGAACGTCTAAAGTGCCGTCAACCAACTCACCACCGGCTAAGTCTGCAATTAATTGCGCACAACGTTCAGCGGCCAATAAAGTAACATTTGGGTCAATTCCGCGCTCGAAGCGATAAGATGCATCGGTTTGAAGTCCGATTCTTTTTGCTGATTTACGAATTCCGGTTGGCTCGAAATAAGCCGTTTCTAAAAGTACATCTGTTGTAGAGTCGCTGATTTCAGAGTTTTCTCCACCCATGATTCCAGCCAAAGCAACAGGATTTTCGCCATCACAGATATACAAGGTATCAGCCGGAATTTTGCGTTTTTGGCTGTCTAATGTGATAAATTCAGTTTCGTTTTCATAAGCACGAACAACGATTTTTTTCGATGAAATTTGCTTTAAGTCAAACGCGTGTAAAGGTTGGCCTAATTCATACATCACGTAATTGGTGGCATCAACTACATTATTAATCGGGCGTAATCCGATTGCCAACAATGCTTGTTGTAACCACTCCGGACTTTCTTTAATCGTCACATTTTTTATGACTTTCGCCGTGTATCGGTGACACTTCTCCGGATTTAAAATTTCAATATCTACATAATCACGAACCTTACCGGCATCGTTGCTAATAGAAACTTCAGGTGTTTTCAACGGACGGTTAAATGCAGCAGCTAAATCACGTGCAACTCCTAAATGGCAAGTTGCATCCGGTCTGTTTGGCGTGATACTGATTTCGAAAACAACATCTTTGTTTGTTTTTAAAACCTGATTAATTGGCGTTCCGAGCGGTTTATTTGTGTCTAAAACCAATATGCCTGAATGATCTTCACCGAGTCCCATTTCATCAACGGCACAAATCATGCCCTCAGAAACTTCACCGCGAATTTTATTTTTTTTGATGGTCAATAATTCGCCGGGTTTTACTTCGACAGGTAATGTACAACCGACTGTCGCAACGGGTACGGTTTGCCCTACAGCTACATTCGGTGCGCCGCAAACGATTTGTACAGGTTCACCGGAACCTATATCAACGGTTGTTACTTTTAAACGATCAGCATTCGGATGTTGAACACAGGTTAATACTTTTCCAACAACTACGCCTTCTAAATCAGAACCGATGGATTCCATTTCATCAACTTCAAGTCCAAGAAGAGTAATTCTGTTCTCAATTTCATCCGGTGTTTTATCATCCAGATCAATGTAGTTTTTGAGCCAGTTAAGAGAAATTTTCATGAGTGTAAATTCTTAAGCAAATTGAGAAATCAGACGAACGTCATTGTCATATAAATCGCGGATGTCATTTAATCCGTAGCGTAACATGGCCATACGGTCAACACCCAAGCCAAGTGCAAAGCCTGTGTAAACATCAGGGTCAACACCGCAAGCTTTAAAAACATTAGGGTCAACCATTCCGGCACCCAAAATTTCAAGCCATTGGCCGCCGGATTTACGTTCCCACCACACATCCATTTCTAAACTTGGTTCGGTGAAAGGGAAGAAAGAAGGGCGTAAGCGATATTTTACATCTGAACCGTACATCATTTTTGCTAACACGATGAGTGTTTCTTTCAATTCGGCAAGTGTTACATGTTTATCAACATACAAACCCTCGATTTGGTTGAACAAACAGTACGATTTTGCAGTGATGGATTCATTTCTATACACACGGCCGGGCATAATAGAGCGAATCGGTGGTGTTTGAGATTGCATCAAACGGACTTGAACCGGCGAAGTATGTGTTCGCATTACTAAATCAGGTTTTCCCGGTTCGTCTTTACGAATGAAAAACGTATCCTGCATATCTCGGGCAGGGTGTTCTGGCGGGAAGTTTAATGCCGTGAAGTTGTGAAAATCATCTTCTAATTCGGGGCCGTCTGCAATGGTAAAACCAAGGCGAAAGAAGACAGATTTTATTTCCTGAATTACTAGGCTAAGAGGGTGTAATCCACCTTGCGTAAACGGTAAAACAGGAAGTGAAAGATCGTCAGTTGCTTTTTTTAACACCGGCCCGGATTCTTCTAAGCGTTGTTGAGCTTGGTCGAATAAGTCCTGAGCTAATTGTTTTACTTCGTTGATTTGTTGACCCACAATGCGTTTTTGGTCAACAGGGGCTTGGCCGATTAATGGCATCAACTCAGCTACTTTTCCTTTTTTAGAAAGATAGGTGAGGCGATAGTTTTCCAAGTCAGCAGCCGATTGAATCGAAACCGATTCGAGTTCCGTTTTTAGAGATGCAATTTGCTCAATCATAAGAATATGGGTTAAAAAAAAAGGCAAACTACCACTAAGATAATTTGCCTTGTCCTGTGATCAGTGACATTAATTTAAGGCTTTTTCCACAATCGCTTTAAACGCCTTTGGATCGCGAACAGCGAGGTCAGCTAATACTTTACGGTTCAATTCCATGTTGTTGTTTTTCAAACCTGAAATGAATTTAGAGTATGAGGTGCCATTTAAACGAGCTGCAGCATTGATACGAGCAATCCAAAGCTTTCTGAATTCGCGCTTCTTGACCTTACGGTCACGGTAAGCATATTGTAAAGCTTTTTCTACTGCGTTTTTAGCAACAGTATAAACGTTTCTTCTTGCACCCCAGTAACCTTTCGCTAATTCTAAGATTTTTTTGCGACGGCGACGGGAAGCCACCAAATTGGATGAACGTGGCATTTTATTTTACGTTTAGTTGTTTTTGTTGTAGTGAAATTAGAGAACTAACATGTGTTTTACCAAAGCCATGTTCGCATCGTGTACAATTGTTGTACCGCGTAAATTGCGTTTTCTCTTAGGGCTTTTTTTGGTAAGAATATGTGAGCGAAATGCTTTTTTGCGGCGAACTTTACCGGTAGCGGTAAGGTTAAAACGCTTCTTAGCACTGCTATTGGTTTTACGTTTAGGCATAACTTAATTGTGTTGACCTTAAAATTAAAGAGCCCCAAATATACTTAGAATAGACAGTTATACAAACAAAAAAAGCCGATAAGATTCGGCTTTTTTTATAAGATTTGTAGCGATTTATTTTCCCGGAGCAATTAGCATGTTCATGCGTTTTCCTTCGAGTTTAGGCGGAGATTCAATTTTGCCTAAATCGCTGAGAGCTTCCGCAAATCGGGTAAGCAATTCGTGTCCTTGATCACTATAAACGATATCGCGACCACGGAATTGAACCATGGCTTTAACTTTGTTGCCTTCTTCCAGAAATTTGCGAGCGTGACGCATCTTGAATTCAAAATCGTGATCATCAGTATGAGGGCGGAAGCGCAATTCTTTGATTTGAACAGTATGCTGCTTCTTTTTTGCCTCTTTTTCACGTTTTTTCTTCTCGTAAACAAATTTGCCGAAGTCCATGATTTTACAAACGGGAGGGTTGGCATTTGCTGCAATCTCAACCAAATCCATTTCCAATTTGTATGCGATTTCTAAGGCTTCTTTCGGTGAAATGAGTAAATGTTCACCGTCGGGCTTGATTACGCGGACTATATCAGCCCTGATTTCTTCATTAATGCGATTCCGATCCTCAGTTTGCGGAACCGGTCTGGAAAACTGCTTTGCGATAGTTACTCCTTGTTTATTATTAACTTATATAAATTGATTGTGATTGTATGTTGCCTATAAATCAAAACTCTGAAATAAAGCTAGAAATATAGAATTTTCCAATATTTGTTTCTTAAGCATTTTTTTGAAAGCTCGGAGGCATTGCTTTGGTCTCCACTTCTTCCACTAATTTGGCAATAAATGCGTCAACTTCAATTGAACCTTGATTACCCATTTTGTGGCGACGAATTGCAAGCGAGTTAGATTCTGCTTCTTTTTCACCAATAATGGCCATATAGGGGATTTTTTCCGTTTCAGCTTCTCTGATTTTACCGCCGATTTGTTCGTTACGTGTATCGGTTTCGACGCGTAAGCCTTTTGCTCTCAACTTCTTAGCAACTTCATCTGTGAATGCATTATACGTTTCAGAAATGGATAATAAACGAACTTGTACAGGGGATAACCATAATGGGAAATCGCCTGCGAAATGTTCAATCAGAATACTTAGGAAACGCTCCATTGAACCGAACGGCGCGCGGTGAATAATTACCGGGCGATGTTTACTGTTATCAGAGCCGACATATTGCAATCCGAAGCGTTCCGGCATCACATAATCAACCTGAACAGTTCCTAACTGCCATTTTCTTCCGATTGCATCTTGTACAATAAAATCAAATTTCGGACCATAGAACGCTGCTTCGCCAATGCCGATGAAATAATCTAAGCCCATGTCATCAGCTACTTTGTGAATTACTGATTCAGCGTGATTCCACATTTCATCTGTTCCGGCATACTTAGCCGTATTTTCCGGGTCGCGGAAACTCAAACGAGTTTTTACAGGCATATCAAACGTTTTGAAAACCAATTGAGTTAAATCAATGGCGTTATCAAGTTCTTGCGCTAATTGGTCTTCAGTACAATAAATGTGAGCATCATCCTGAGTAAACCCTCTTACACGACTTAATCCGTTTAACTCGCCGGATTGTTCGTAGCGATAGACAGAACCGAATTCAGCAAGGCGAATAGGTAAATCTCTGTAAGAACGCGGCTCAGATGAATATACCTGATGGTGATGCGGGCAGTTCATCGGTTTTAACATGTACTGCTCATCTTCAACGGTAATCGGTGCGAACTGAGAATCGGAATAGTAAGGATAGTGACCTGAAGTTTTATATAGCTCCAAGTTTCCGATGTGCGGAGTAATTACTTCCTGATATCCTCTTTTAAGTAATTCATCACGTAAAAATGCTTCCAGAATTCGACGGATAGTAGTTCCTTTTGGTAACCAAACCGGTAAACCGCGTCCTACCATCGGGTTGAACATAAATAATTGAAGCTGCTTGCCTAATTTTTTATGGTCACGTTTTTTGGCCTCTTCTAAACGAACTAAATATTCATCAAGCAAAGATTTTTTAGGGAAGGTGATACCGTAGATTCGTGTAAGCTGTTTGTTGTTTTCATCGCCTCTCCAATATGCTCCGGCTAAACTCATCAACTTAACCGCTTTAATTTGGCTAGTATCGGGCAAATGTGGGCCACGGCATAAATCAGTGAAATCACCTTGGGTATAGAATGTAATTTGTCCGTCTTCTAAACCATCTATCAGTTCTAGCTTATAAGGGTCGCCTTTTTCGGTGAAATAAGAGAGTGCATCAGCTTTTGAGACTTCTTTTCTGGTGAAGGTGAGTTTTTGCTTCACCAAATCCATCATCTTATTCTCAATTTTTTCTAAATCTTCTGCACTTACTTTGTGGTCGCCGAAGTCAATGTCGTAATAAAAACCATTTTCGATAGGCGGACCGATAGCAAATTTTGCATCAGGGAAAAACGATTGAACAGCTTCCGCTAAAATGTGTGCTGATGAATGCCAAAACGTGTATTTACCGTCTTCGGAATCCCAAGTGTTAATCGTAATGTTACCGTCTGCCGGGATTACTCTGTTTAAATCAAAAATTTGTTTATTCCATGTGATACTAAGCGCGTTTCTTGCCAAACCAGAAGAAATGCTTTCTGCAACTTGTAATCCGGTAGTTCCGTTTTCAAATTCTCTTTTTGAACCATCCGGCAGGGTTAAAGTAATCAAAGTATAAAATTTCGTTATTTGATAAATGTGCTCAAAAATACCGATTCGCGCGAAAATTCATAAACACGAATACGGGTTTATTTTGTTGATTTTGCATTTAATTCTGCGCTGCTAGGTAAGCTGTCATCAATATCCTGATTTTGCCCGTTCAATTGTTGTTGCAGTTTTGCTGCTAAACTTCGCTTTTTAATCCACATAGGCACAAAAAGCAGGGCACCGATTAGAAATCCGGATGAAAAAGCAAGAACAGTCAATTGAGCAATCGTGAGATTAAATCGCCAAATAAGAAACTCGATTTCAAGAGAATCTCCGTTTTGGAGAAAAAGAGTTACTAAAAAAAAGACGATAAGAGCGAAAAGACTAAATAGGAGCGGGCGTTTCATAGAAATAGAATTTTATCTGATTTATACCAAAATATGAGTTTCTTTGTTAATCTGTCATACTGACATTTTTGCAGATTTCGTATCTTATCCCACTTTTTTTGAATCTCAAAACCGATATCAACCTGTGAAAAGTAAAACCTTCTATATCGAGACCTACGGGTGTCAAATGAATTTCAGCGACTCAGAAATCGTGAATTCAATTATGATTGAACGCGGCTTAAAGCCAACAGATGCGCCTGAAAATGCGGATGTTATTTTTGTAAACACCTGTTCAATCAGAGATAATGCTGAAAGAAAAGTTTGGGATCGTTTAAAATATTTTCGTTCGGTAAAAAAATCGGTGAATAACGATATGGTTGTCGGTTTACTAGGTTGTATGGCTGAGCGACTCAAGGAATCGGTTTTAGAGAGAGAAAAATTAGTTGATATGGTTGTCGGGCCGGATGCCTATCGAACTATCCCGAATTTATTAGATGAAGTTGAAGACGGAAGAAAAGCAGTAAACGTAATTTTATCCTTAGAAGAAACGTACGCCGATATCGCCCCTGTAAGAACTACCGGAAACGGAGTTAGTGCGTTTGTTTCCATTATGCGTGGCTGCGACAATATGTGTGCGTTTTGTGTGGTACCGTTCACTCGTGGACGCGAACGCAGCCGAGATTTAGAATCAATTTTAGATGAAGTTCAGGCTTTAAGTGACCAAGGCTACAAAGAAGTAACGGTTTTGGGTCAGAATGTGAATTCCTTTAATGATAACGGCAGAACATTCACCGAATTGATGGATAAGGTAAGTTTGATAAATCCAGAAATGAGGATTCGTTTTTCAACCTCACATCCGAAAGATTTCCCGGATGAATTACTTCAATTGATTGCAGAACGCCCTAATATTTGTAAATACATTCATATTCCGGCACAATCAGGAAATAACGATGTGCTCAAAAGAATGCGTCGCCCTTACACTCGTGAACAATACATGGAACTCATCCATAAAATGAAAAAAATGATTCCGGGTGTAGCATTATCGACCGATATTATTACAGGGTTTTGTGGCGAAACAGACGCAGAACATGCTGATACGGTTGAGTTAATGAAAGAAGTTAAATACGATTTAGCGTACATGTTCATCTATTCTGAACGTGAAAGAACCTTGGCACATCGTAAAATGGCGGATGATGTTTCCGACGACATCAAAAAAAGCAGACTTACTGAAATCGTTGATGCACAACATGCCGGTGCAAAATCAAACAACGAATTAGAACATGGTAAGCGTCATTTAGTTTTGGTTGAAGGGCCGAGCAAGCGCGATGAAAACCAATATCAGGGCAGAACCGACACGAATAAAATGGTAATCTTCGATCAAATTGATTTCAAACCGGGAGACTACGTAGAAGTTGAAATCATAAAATCGACATCAGCAACCTTGTTTGGAAAAGCAATCAAGAAATCAAGCATAACTGAATTTTCATCACAAATGGCCTTGGCTTAAGTAACCCATGGATCCCAAAGTATTTCAAGAGCAATTTGGATTGTTAGGCGATTCACCTGCAATGCGTCAGGTAATCGATAAAATCCGACAAATAGCCGGAACAGATATTACTGTACTTCTAAACGGAGAAAGTGGTGTTGGTAAAGACGTTACGGCGCGTGCTATTCATGCTTTAAGTGAGAGAAAACGCAAGAATTTAGTAATAGTAAACTGTGGCGCTATTCCTGAAGGAATTATAGAAAGCGAATTGTTCGGCCACGAAAAAGGCGCTTTTACAGGTGCCCACGAAGCTCGCGAAGGTTATTTTGAACGAGCAAACGGCGGCACCATTTTCTTGGATGAAATTGGTGATACTCCCAAAAATGTTCAGGTAAAATTGTTGCGAATTCTCGAAAACGGGGAGTTTTTTAGGGTTGGATCTGCAGAAGTTCGTAAAACGAATGTGCGTATTATCGCTGCAACCAACAAAGATTTGTGGACTTTAGTGCAAAAAGGTACGTTTCGTGAAGATTTGTACTATCGATTAAATACCGTTCAGATTGTAATTCCGCCGCTTAGAGAACGTACTGAAGACATTATTCCGATTTTCAGAAAGTTTGTTGTTGAGTTTTCTGCAAAATACGATTCTGTTTTTCAAGGGTTTTCTGATGATGCTAAAGCCTTATTGACATCTTATCGTTGGCCGGGAAACGTTCGCGAATTGAGAAATGTGGCTGAGCAATTGGTTGTTCTCGAAAAATCGAATTTTATTAATGGTGATGTACTCAGGAAGTATTTAAAAGGGCGTCAACATGAAGGAATTCCGGATAATTTGCCTGTACATTCTTCTTTGTACGGAAATCACCATACACATGAAACAGACGATTTTGCGCCGAAAGACCGAGAATTAATTTATCGCGCACTCATCGATTTAAAATCAGATGTAGGTGAAATGAAAAAAATGTTGGCTCAATTCATTTATTCGAATATTTCTGGCGGAAAACCCATGTTGCCGGCACCATTGGAATATAGAAGAGAACCAGAAGTGTATCGTTCTTATGAAGCTCCGGTGAATCCGCAAACGAATCTAGGAATTCAGACATATCCCGAATACAAATCGGTTCAAGTTAATTCAGATTTGGATTTAGATCCCTTTGAAGAACGTCTTCAAAACGATGAAATTCCGAGTATTGAAGACGCCGAAAAGTATTTGATTGAAAAAGCTTTGCGTAAATATGAAGGGAATCGTAGAAAAGCATCGGAAGCTTTAGGCGTTTCCGAAAGAACACTATACAGAAAACTGGATCAGTATGGTATTGCCGAGTAAATCTGTATTAAGCTTATTGGCATTGGTTCTATTGCTGAGCGGATGTTTTTCCTATTCATTTTCAGGTGGAAATATTCCTCCGAACATCAACAAGATTTATATTCCATTTTTTCCTGACAAAACTAATTCGGGTCAGGCTTCACTATCAGATCAGTTAAACCAAGCTTTAGTGAATCGTTTTATCAATCAAAGTCGATTGCAAATGGTTGCCGACGAAAACGATGCGGATGTAGTGCTAAAAGGAGATTTGGTAAGCTATAGAAATACGCCGTTCAGTATTTCCGGTGAAGATATTTCAACAGAAAACCGAGTTGAAATCGTTGTGAAAGCGGTTTATAAATACACAGAAGAAACAAAGCCGGTGTACGACAAATCATTTAACGGCTTTTTTAATTACGATACAACTACCGATCCGATTCAGGGTGAGCAAAATGCAATCGTTCAGGCTTTAGATCAGATTTCAAGAAAGATGTTTGATGAAGCTGTTGGCCAATGGTAAGCGAGTTTAAAGGAAAAATTTCATCATGAAAATCAGATTATTTCAATTTAATCCCATTGTCGGTGATTTAGTCGAAAACACAAACCGCATGATTGAAGCAGTAAAAAATGCCAAATCAGACGGAATTTCGATGATTCTTTTTCCTGAATTGGCGGTTTGCGGATATCCGCCCATGGATTTACTTGAACGGCCAAGTTTTGTAGAAACTTCTTTAGAAATGAATCGACGTTTGGCACTTGCTGCCGACGGAATTAGTGTGATTTGGGGTTCTATTTCAAAAAATGTGGATAAACCCGGTCGTCCGCTTTACAACAGTTTGTATATGGCTGAAAACGGGCGAATTACTACAGTTGCACATAAAACCTTACTTCCGACTTACGATGTGTTCGATGAGTTCAGATACTTTGAACCTGCGCATGAGTTTGTTGTAAAAGAGTGGAACGGAATAAAGTTGGGTTTTTCTATTTGTGAAGATTTGTGGTACAACGATAATGAGTATCATCGCTATACTGTAAATCCGGCTCAGGAACTAAAAAGTTTAGGAGCTGATTGGTTGGTGAACATTTCAGCATCACCATTTAGTAAATATAAGCCCAATCAACGTTTAGAGATGTTGCTTCGCCATTGTGATGAAGAACAACTGCCAATTTTATATGTTAATCAGGTTGGGGCTAATACAGAAATTATATTTGACGGTGATTCCATGATTCTTAATGCTGACGGAAGAATTGTTGAACGCAGTGAACTATTTACTGAAAATTATATTGATGCGGCTTGGAATTCAGACAAAAAGAAGTTTGAATCCGTTACCCAATCAAAACCTAAACCATTTTGTGACGAAGAAAGACAATTCAAAGCTTTAGTTTTGGGTTTAAAAGATTACATCAAAAAATCCGGAATTTCTGAGAAAGTAATTTTGGGCCTTAGCGGAGGAATTGATTCTGCTTTAACAGCAACCATTGCAGTTGAAGCTTTAGGAAAAGAAAATGTAATTGGCGTAACCATGCCATCACATTATTCCAGTTCCGGCAGTGTAGATGATTCTGTGAGTTTGGCTGAAAAATTGGGTATTACCATTCACAAACTCCCGATAAAATCGATTTACGATTCGATTTCTCATGTTTTAGAGCCGTTATTTAAAGGGACTGCATTTAACGTTGCCGAAGAAAATATTCAAAGTCGTAGCCGTGGAATCTTATTGATGTCACTGAGTAACAAGTTTGGTTATTTAGTACTGAATACAGGCAATAAATCAGAAATGGCTGTCGGGTACTGTACTTTATATGGAGATATGGCCGGTGGAATTTCAGTCTTATCTGACTTGTATAAAATTGAAGTTTTTGCGATGTCGAAATGGCTAAATGAATCGTATTTCAAAAGAGAAGTGATTCCATGGAACACCATTACAAAACCGCCAAGTGCTGAGTTACGTCCCGACCAAAAAGATTCAGATTCACTGCCGGAATACGAAATATTAGACGGAATTCTGAAAGCTTACATTGAAGAAAAAGCAACGGTTGACTCAATTCTTAGTTTAGGATATGATTCAGCAACAGTAAAACGGGTTGTTCGTCTTGTAGATTTGAATGAATACAAGCGCAGACAAGCTCCTCCAGGATTAAGAATTTCATCAAAAGCTTTCGGAATAGGCAGAAGATTGCCAATCGTACAAAAGTGGACTCATGTACAGTTGAATAGCTTAATATTGAACGATTAGGCTTTCATTAGCAGTTTTTAATAAAATTTATCTGTTAAATAGCGCTTTTTTACAATAAAAAAAGAGGTTTTTGTCCACTAATGGCATAGGAAAATTGAGTGAAATCGTTTAATTTTCAGCATTAAAAGCGATTCCAGACGAATTAAATAAGATTAAACGGAGAAACGGCAAAATGACAACTGTAGTAGATGTTGACTTAAGTCAATACCCCTATATCAACAAGGGCCTTGAGGGCATTGTTGCTTTTACAACAAATAAGAGTTTCATCGACGGAGTAGCAGGTGAACTCATTTACGGTGGGTACAACATAAATACATTAGCAGAGAATTCTACATTCGAAGAAGTATGTTTCCTTTTATGGGAAGACCGTCTTCCGACTACCGAAGAATTAAATACCTTAAAAAAAGCTCTTCAAGAAAATCGTGAATTACCGGAAAACGTAATCAACTTCATTAAATCTGTGAACAAAAAAGCTGAGCCAATGTCTGTATTGCGCACAGCAGTTTCAATGTTGGCTGATGAAGATGAAAATCGTGATTTCAAATCTCATGATGTGAATTACGAACGTTCTGTGAAATTAACAGCTAAAATACCGACCATTATTGCGGCATTCCATAGAGTTCGTGAAGGACATGACATTGTAGCTCCATTAAAAACAGGAAGTACTTCGTTTAACTTCTTGTATATGTTGAATGGTGTTGAACCCGGTGAAAAAGCAGAAAAAGTATTCGATTTATGTTTGATTTTACATGCTGAGCATGGAATGAATGCTTCAACGTTTACAGCTCGTGCAGTTTGTTCAACCGAAGCTGATATTTATTCAGCTGTTACAGGCGCTATTGGTTCCCTAAAAGGACCATTACATGGCGGTGCGAATACTGCGGTTATGAATATGTTACTCGAATTGCAAAAACAGCCTAATCCGGATCCTGTAGAATTTGTAAAAGGTAAATTAGCTCGTAAAGAAAAAATTATGGGCTTTGGCCACCGTGTGTACAAAACATTTGATCCTCGTGCTCATCACTTACAAAAATTAGCAAAAGCTTTAGCTGAAGAAACAGGTCATGTTGAGTTATACGAATGGTCGATGGCAATTTTAAACACCATGAAATCTGAAAAGAATATCGATCCAAACGTTGATTTCTTCTCAGCAACTGTGTATTACTCAATGGGTATTATGCCTGATTTATATACTGCAATTTTTGCATTAAGCCGTATTTCAGGTTGGGCTGGACATTTTATGGAACAAATGGAAAACAACCGTTTGATTCGTCCAAAAGCATTGTTCATGCTTGAAAAAAACAAAAAATGGACAGCTATCGAAAACAGATAATCAGATTAGCTCCTGATATAAAAATCCCCGGTTAGTTTCTAATCGGGGATTTTTTTTATCTGACTCTTTTATGATTTAAAAAACTATCAAAGCTTGAGAGTGGTAGCGGGCCGCCAACATATTTAAACCCTTCGCCAAAATCGGCTCCAATTTGATGACCAAGAAACTTTGCACGAGCACGAATAACTTCAAAGAAACGATTGGAAGAAATATAGGTTTGGGGTTCTTTTTTATCACCGTCAGCGGCAAATTGTGAGGAAAAAGCTAAAATGGCTTCTTCTTTAATAGATTGAGTCTCAGTGATATCAAAAACTACATCAGGGTTAAAAGGAGTATCTTGCATATAGTGAAATACATGATGTGGGCGCCAAACATCTTGTGGGACATCATTCCAAGTGGTTTCAATTTTTCGTAATCCGCTATAAAAAAGTGAATCAATTAATAAACGAGTAGCTTTTCCATGATCAGGATGTCGGTCTTCCGGTGCAGTAATGAAACAAATATCGGGTTTATAAAGTCTGATTTGTTCAATAATTTTAAGTTGGTAAGCGCGTGTATTATCTAAGATTGTATCAGGCATTTTGAGATTATCTCTAACAGAAAGTCCAATAATTTCAGCAGCTTTTTGTGCTTCCATAAGCCTTAATTCCGGAGTTCCGCGTGTTCCCATTTCACCTTGAGTTAAATCAACCACGCCAACTTTTAAACCTTGTTTAACAAGTTTGGCTAAAGTTCCTGCGCAACTTAATTCGGTATCGTCTGGATGGGCAGCAAATGCGAGTACATCTAATTTCATATGTAAAAATATTTTTAATTAAAGTTCTGCTGAAACGAAATTATATTCACGGCGTATCGGCGTCGGTCTTAAAATAAGGTCTCATGAGAATACTTTTTAGTTTTTGGGAGGGCATAAAGTTAGCTTTTGCCGCCATTTTTCAAAATAAAATGCGTTCAGTATTAACAATGTTCGGAATTGTAATCGGAATTTTATCGGTTACAACCATGTCTACAGTAATTGACGGCATTGACCGCGCATTCGAGAACAGTATGAAAATGCTGGGTACAAATGTAGTTTATGTTGAAAAATGGCCGTGGAGTTTCGGCCCGAGCTATAAATGGTGGTTGTATATCAACAGACCAGAGATGAAACGCGAATATGCTGATCAGATTCAGGAAATGTCTCGTTTTGCATCAGCAGCTAGTGCATCAATCTCAAGAGGTGAAAAAGTTCGTTTTGCAGATAAATATATAGATGGGGTTTATGTTTCAGGGACAACCGTTTCCTATACTCAAACATCAGATGTTGAGCTGGATGAAGGACGTTTCTTTACAGACGAAGAAGATCGTTTATTACGAAATGTATGTGTAATTGGTGCCGATATTGTTACAAGTTTATTTCAGAACCAATATCCGCTAGGAAAGTCAATAAGATTTGGTGGACAGGATTATCTGGTAATCGGCGTTTTGGCGAAGCAAGGGAATTTTCTTGGATTAGAAAGCTTTGATAGCCAAGTATTGATTCCTTTTAACACGTATGAAAAGTTTTTTGGCTCTAGAAGAGGCGTTCAAATTGCGGTTAAATTTCAAAATGAAGAAGCATTGGCTGAAGGGCAATATGAATTAGAAGGAATCATGCGTAGAATTCGCGGTTTAGATCCTCTTGTTGAAAATAATTTTGCGATAAACAAATTGGAAATGTTCGAAGACCAATACAAAGCGATGACAGGCGCTATTTATGGAATAGGAATCTTTTTGACAGGATTGTCATTGTTTGTTGGTGGTATTGGCGTTATGAATATCATGTTTGTGTCTGTTAAAGAACGAACTAAAGAAATTGGTATTCGAAAAGCGATTGGTGCAAAATCGTGGGAGATATTGATTCAATTTTTAATAGAAGCCATAACAGTTTGTGGATTAGGTGGAGTTATAGGAATACTATTATCTCTGTTAGCGTCTATTGCAATTAATGAAATATTTACTGCATATATGGATTGGGGAACAGTTGTTCAAGCCTTGTTGATAACCACATTCACAGGTTTAGCATTTGGATTTTTCCCAGCTAGAAAAGCAGCTACTGCTGATCCTATCTCATCACTTCGTTACGAATAAAGATTTATGAATTATTTAGAGATTTTAAAAATGTCTTTGTCAGCTTTAAAAGAAAATAAGCTGAGAACCATTTTAACGATGTTAGCCATAATTGTTGGAGTATTTGCCATTATAGCCTCGGTAACGGCGGTTAATGTACTTGATACCTACTTCAATAATACATTGAGTGTAATGGGTGGGTCTGTGCTTTCAGTTGCGAAGTACCCAAACATTAGGGTAGGTAATGGAGAAGAATATCGAAACCGTAAGAATATCACATTTGATGATTTTGAACGTCTTCAGTCTATGACTCGTTTAGCACGAACTATTTCGCCATGGGAAACATTTAACTGGGCAGAAGTTGTTTATTCTGATAAAAAAACGGAGCCGAATATTAAAATTCGAGGTACAAACGAGTTTTTCTTAAGCAATAATTCATTTGAAATTGAATTAGGTAGAAATTTTCAACAAGATGATATTTCTTATTCCAGAAAAGTGGCCATTATTGGAGACGATGTTCGAAAAGAGTTATTCAAAAATGAAGTAGCAGTTGGCAAAGGAATAACTGTAGATGGTCAGTCTTATACTGTTATTGCGACTTTAAAAGCAAAAGGAACTGTTTTAGGAAATAAGCAGGATGATATAGTGGTGATTCCTTATACCACCGGACTACAGGTTTATGGAGGTGGGGATCGAGATATAATTATTCAAGTTTCTGCTCCGAATATGACTCTTATACCGGAAACAATGGATGAGTTAATTGGGATAATGAGAACCATTCGAAAAGTAGCGCCGGATAAACCAAACGATTTCGAAATCAACTCAAATAATTCATTAAAAGGGACTTTCGAAAGTTTTACAGGATATTTATACCTATTTGGTTTTTTTGTAGGCGGAATTTCTTTACTTGGTGCCGGAATTGGAGTAATGAATATTATGTTGGTTTCTGTTACAGAAAGAACAAAAGAAATTGGAATCAGAAAAGCAATCGGTGCAACGCGGTCTGCTATTACTAAGCAGTTTTTAACAGAAGCGGTATTTATTTGTCAATTAGGCGGAATTGGCGGGTTTCTTTTAGGCGTAATTGTAGGGAATTTGGCCGCGTTGGCCATCGAATCTGAAATGGTTTTCCCTTGGTTTGCCGCTATTGGTGGAATCATGGGTTTAACTGTAATCGGTTTATTATTCGGTGTTTTCCCTGCCATGAAAGCTGCAAAACTCGACCCTATTGAGAGTCTTCGTTACGAATAATTGCTGCAATAAAAGATTTACCGAATGCCGATAATCTTCTTATTTTCAAAAGAAAAGGAAGAGTATGGCACCAATTTCAGATACATTGCAACGCCAGTTAGATTTGGCGAAAATAAAAGTTAGAAGAGCGGTAGAGGACGGGGACTTAGAGCTCAAAGCTTTAGAGTTAAAAGAAAAAGCAGAAGAAACAATTCGGAAATACCCCATTCATAGTTTAATTGCAGGTGCTGCAATAGGTTTCTTCCTAGGAAAACTGTTTTCGGTATCAGAAGATGATGATTGATATTCTGAATCAGGTTCTACAAAGTTTACGCTCTATTCCAACTGATGTAAAAACGATTATTGAGCGCAAAATTCAGCTCGTAATTTTGGAGTTTGGTGATTCTATATCAAAATCAGTAGCGGTTGCCATCCCAAAATTAAAAGGTGCCGTTTTACTCGTTCTTGGAGCTATGTTTCTATTAACGGGTTTATCCATTTTTATAGGCGATGTTTTACAAAAGCCATATCTGGGTTTTGTAATTGTTGGGGCGATTTTTACTCTAGCCGGCCTTGTTTTCGTAAAGCGAAGGGTTGATATTACCAAAGATGAAACTAAGCTCCAGATTGAACAACAATTCATCGAAATTGCAGATAAAGTAGATTCAAAAAAACAAAAACAAGACTCTTTAACGACTAAGTAACACCAACATGAGCAAGCTTGAAGCACGAAAAAAAGAATTACAAGAACAGGTTGATGATCTTGAAGGCGATATCAACGAAAGAATTAATTCTGTAAAAGCAAAAGTACAAGCAACTCTTTCTGTTCAAAAATGGGTAGAAGATTATCCGTTACCAAGTGTAGGTGCAGCGATTATTGCGGGCTTTGTACTCGCTTACAAATCCGGTAGTCCAAAAAAGAAATCAGAATCGCAAACAAGTACATCTAGTGATATAAAATCACTCATTCTTGCTGAAGTTAAAAAGCAAGTAATGAAAAAAGTGATGGAAAAAATCAGCGAGCGATTCTCGTAAAAATCTTTTTTCGAAATTCTGGAAAGCTTTACAACTCTTTAACACAACATTTTCGAATTCGACGTAACCTATTTGTACCCGTGCCGTTATAGGCTCCCCAATAGTTAACGAAATCAATAAACTACGTCGGATGAAAAAGACAACATTTCTTTTTACCCTGCTTGCCTTAATCGTTGCAAGCTCAGTTTCATACGCTCAAAGTACTTCACCCAAGAAAATCACTTTAAAAGAAGCAGTTAATATCGCACTGCAAAACAATTTTCAGATTAAACAAGCTGAGAATAATTTGGAGTCAGCAGAAAACAATGAATTTGCTGCAAAAATGAGTTTGTTTACTCCTGATTTAAACGGAAGTTTACGAGCTGGACAAACGCAAGGACGTCAGTTTAACACGGTTTCAGGTACAATTGTTGATCAAATTACAACCTCGATGTCTGGTGGTTTATCAACATCTTATACCATTTTTGATGGGTTGAGAAATATCTACAATTTACGCTCTGCTACCAGTTCGAAAATTACTCAACAAGAGCGTTTGAAAAGAGCAAAAGAAGATATCATTTTCAATGTTGCTACACAGTATTTAACAATTTTATTAGATAATCAGCTTTTAAAAATTGCCGAGGAAAACCTAAAAAGCTCAAAAGTTCAGTTAGGTTTAATTAAAGCTCAGGTAGAAGTTGGGGCAAAACCAGTTGCGGATTTATACAATCAGGAAAGTGTAGTTGCCAATAATGAATTGTTAGTTCTACAGCGTGAAAATGCGATTTCAAATGATAAAATGTCATTAATTCGCTCTTTACAAATAAATCCTATGGCTGAATATGAATTTGTCGCTCCTGAAATCCCAGATATGGTTGATGGAAAAGAGTATAATACAGCTGACTTGGTAAAATCAGCAATGAATACGAGAAGTGATTTAAAGGCATTACGTGCTACAATTGAAACGAATAAATTCAATTACAAGTCATCTACTGGACAGTATATGCCAACATTAAGTGTGAGCGCAGGGATTAGTTCTAGTTACAACGACCGATTTACGGAATTTGTAAACGGGCAAACGCAAATTGTACCTTTTGGAGATCAATTCTTTGATAGAAACCGAAACATGAACTATAGTTTTAGCTTGCAAATCCCTATTTACAATCAGTTCAGTATTCATAATACCGTTCAACGTTCTAAAGTATCGTATAAAAACTCCATTTTAGATTATAACAATCAAGAATTGGCTGTTACACAAGAAATTTTAAGAGCTTATTCAGATTACATCAGTTTCTCAAAACAATTAGAATCTTCTGACAAAGCCTTATTGTCAGCTAAAAAAGCTCTTGAAACTCAGCAAGAACGATATAATATCGGTGCAAGTACTTTAATTGAGCTTACACAATCTAATGCACAATTTGTTGAAGCATCATCAAACAGAGCTCAAGCGCTCTTCCGCGTAATTTTCCAAGAACAATTGATTCAATATTACGTGGGTAAAATTAATCCGGATTTCGAATTTTAATTAACTCTTAGGGTAATCACTATAATGGCAAAATCAGGAACAGGTTCAGGTAAGCGTTTGCTTATCATCGTTGCAGCAGTTATTGTATTATTGATAATAATTGCAGTAGCAGGAAGATCAATGGGGGTTTTCGGTCAAAAGAAAACCGGCAAAGAAGTTGAAACGGCACAGGCTAAACTCAAAACAATTACATCCATAGTTGAAGCCTCTGGAAAAATTCAACCGGAAATCGAAGTTATTATTACTCCTGATGTATCCGGTGAGATAATCGAGCTTTATGTAAAAGAAGGTGATGTAGTAAAAAACGGAGATGTGTTATTGCGTATCAATCCGGATGTTTATCAAGCCTCAGTAGAGCAATTAAAAGCAAACTTGTTATCTATGAAAGCCAACTTGGAAACAGGGAAAGCAAATCTAATTCGCTCAAAAGCAAATTTTACTCGCCAAGAGGAGTTGTTCAACAAAGGCTTGGTATCTGAGATGGATTACATTTCAGCGAAATCTTCTTTTCAGGCTGATCAGGCAAGTTTAAAAGCAAGTGAGTATTCTGTTCAAAATGCAGAAGCGCAATTAGACAGAGCTCAAAAAGAATTGGCAAGAACTACCATTTTAGCACCTATGGACGGAACGGTAAGTAAACTGAACGTTGAGAAAGGTGAGCGTGTAGTTGGTGCAATTCAAATGACAGGAACAGAAGTAATGCGTATCGCTCGCTTGGAACAGATGGAAGTTCAGGTAAAAGTAAACGAGAACGATATCGTAAACGTAGCTTACGGCGATACAGCTAGCATTCAGGTTGATTCTTATCCCGGTAAAGAGTTTTATGGGGTTGTAACTGAAATCGCAAACTCTGCAACCTTATCCGGAACAGGAACAACTGAACAGGTTACGGATTATGATGTGAAAATTAGAATTACTACCGCTCATAATAACGAACGCTCCAAAGGCAGATTGATTCAGGCAGTAGCGACCACCGAAGGAAAAGCAGATTTTGTTCCAAACTTCAAACCGGGAATGTCAGCCTCTGTAGATATCAGAACAGAAACAGTGGTAAATGTTGTTTCAGTGCCGATACAATCAGTCACAGCTCGCGATTTTTCAAAGTTGAAAAAGAAAAAAGAAGCAAAAGACTCAGCAAAAACAGACTCAACCACAGCTGTTGCTGATACCTCTAAAAATGACGATAAAGCATCGGATGACTTGTTAATTCCTAAGGAAGATTTAAGAAGAGTAGTGTTTGTTGTAATTGATGGAAAAGCGGTAATGCGTGAAGTGCAAACAGGTATTTCTGATGACACACATATCCAGATTTTAGTGGGTGTAACAGCCGGTGAACATGTTGTAATTGGACCTTATCGTATCTTGTCTGCAGATTTAGCGGACGATGACGACGTAACAATTAACAACGATAAATTTAAAAAAATCAGCTCATGAGTAATCCTCTTCCATTAATCGCTATACGTGATTTAAAGAAAGAATATGTGATGGGAGACACCATTGTTCGAGCATTAAATGGTGTTTCGCTTGATATCAATAAAAACGAATACGTAGCCATCATGGGACCGTCTGGTTCAGGTAAATCAACCATGATGAATATTTTAGGTTGTTTGGATACACCGTCAGCAGGTGAATATTATTTGAATAATCATCGAGTAAGTGAATTAAGTGATGATCAATTAGCCGAAGCTCGTAACAGAGAAATAGGTTTCGTATTTCAGACATTTAATTTGTTACCTCGATCAAACATCTTGTCAAATGTGGAATTGCCGTTAATCTATGCTGGCTTAAAGTCATCAGTGAGAAAAGAAATGGCAATGGAATCACTTGAAAAAGTGGGTTTAGGTGATCGCGTTCATCATAAACCTAATGAACTTTCGGGGGGGCAACGCCAACGTGTGGCTATTGCAAGAGCATTGGTAAACAACCCCAGTATTATACTTGCAGATGAGCCTACCGGTAACCTTGATACAAAAACCGGTAACGAAATTATGCGCATCTTCGAAGATTTATATAAACAAGGTAACACCATTATTGTGGTTACTCATGAAGAAGATATCGCAGAGCATGCCCGTAGAATAGTTCGTTTGCGCGACGGCAAACTAGAAAGTGATACCGTAGTAGCAAAACCAACCTTAGCTCAGGTTTAGTTCACTCTGCCTTTCACTAAAGGTTTAAGGTATTCTAAAATGGAGATTAGATGATTTTATCATCAAGAAATCTTCTGAATACCTTAAACCTTTTATCGTTTTAGAAGCTTTACATCTTTTCAGTCGGAGATTCGTATTTTTGCCATTCAACGAAAGTTCCGTCATCTTCCTTATGCTTATAGAAACTACACTTAGTTCTCGTGTTTATACGATTTGGCTCAATCGTCCGGAAAAGAAGAATGCGTTAAATGCAGCATTAGTTTCAGCGCTTAAGCATGCATTACTTGAAGCTATTTCAAATGTTGATGCCAAAATAATAACGATTCGCGCAAAAGGAGATGTGTTTTCAGCTGGTGCCGATTTAGAAGCACTTCAACAATTACAGGATGCTACTTACGAAGAAAATCTTGCTGACTCGAATCATCTCTCAGAATTATTTCAGTTGATATATGAATCACCAAAACCTGTAATTGCCGCCGTTCACGGACATGCCATAGCAGGAGGTTGTGGTTTGGCAACAGTTTGTGATATAACACTTGTACAAAAAGGTGCAAAGTTAGGCTATACTGAAACCCGAATTGGTTTTGTACCTGCAATAGTTTCAAAGTTTATTGTTGAAAAATCGGGAGTTGCTTTCGCAAAAGATGTTCTTCTAAGCGGACGATTATTTGAAGCTGATGAAGCCTATCAGAAAAATTTAATTACTGAAGCTATCGATGAAACACGATTTGAAGAGCGCGTTCGTTTTTGGGAAGACATGTTAATTCAAAAGACAAGCGGACAGGCACTTTCATCAACAAAAAAAATTATACAACATGCTGCGGAGTTAAACTTTTCAGACTTCATACCCGTAGCCATTGAAACCAATGCTAAAGCACGTTCCTCAGAAGATTGCAAACGAGGAATTCATGCATTTCTTAACAAAGAACAGATTTCCTGGTAATTAGATGCAAGACAATCATTTCCAACCCAATACTCAATTTTCATTATTTCCCCCTGCAATTAAAAACTTGCTCATTATTAATGGTCTAGTGTATGTTGCACAATTCACCCCGATAACAAGCTGGATTTTAGATAATTATTTCTCATTGTGGCCAATAGCATCCGGAAATTTTTATCCATGGCAATTGGTGAGTTACATGTTTATGCATGGTAATTTATCACACATTTTTTTCAATTTATTTGCTTTGTGGATGTTTGGTTTGCCATTAGAGCAAAAGTGGGGTTCATCAAAGTTTTTAACCTACTATTTTATTACAGGTATCGGTGCCGGAATTTTACAGTTATTAGTAAGTGATGCCATAGTTATTGGAGCATCCGGTGCTGTGTATGGAATTTTATTGGCGTTTGGAATGTTATACCCGAACAGATACATCTATATGTTATTTCCGCCTATTCCAATGAAAGCTAAATACTTTGTTCTGATGTTCGGATTTTTAGAACTCATAAGCGGTGTTTCCGGTTTAAACTCAGGAATTGCACATTTTGCACATTTGGGCGGAATGGTTTTTGGTTTTGCATTATTGAAATTGTGGAAAGTTAAAGGGGAAGCCTACTAATGCCGGGATTCGGTAATTCATATCATTCATTTGGC
>SBGQ01000132.1 GCA_006226965.1 bacterium
TTTTTTCTGTGGGGTGCACGACAAACCGGTAAAAGTACATTGCTTAAATCACTATATCCTGATGCATTATGGTTCGATTTATTACTTGCAGATAATTATGAGCGTCTTTTAAGACAGCCGACCTATTTGAGAGAGACCGTTCAAGCGAATCCTCACATTAAGTATGTGGTGGTTGATGAAATACAACGAATACCTTCTTTATTAAACGAAATTCATTGGTTAATAGAAAATACAAACGTTCAATATATATTAAGTGGGTCAAGCCCAAGAAAAATTGTTCGATCTGAAACCAATTTACTCGGTGGCAGAGCACTTCGCTATGAATTATATCCGTTGGTAAGTGCTGAAATTCCCGACTTTAACTTGTTAAAAGCTCTTAATAACGGATTAGTACCTCGTCATTATCAGGCAACGCATCCAAAGCGATTGTTGTCAGCTTATGTAGGCAATTATTTAAAAGAGGAAATAAGTACTGAGGCAAGGATTAGAAATATTCAAGTGTTTACTCGATTTCTTGAAGCGGCAGCATTTAGTAATGGTGAAATGGTTAATTATTCCAATATTGCAAGTGATTGCGGAGTGAGTTCACCTACTATCAAAGAATATTTTCAAATTTTGGAGCAAAGTTTATTAGGACGATTTATTCAAGTGTATCAAAAGAATCCGAAAAGAAGAGTAATTCAAGCTCCTCGGTTTTATTTTTTTGATGTAGGGGTAGCCAACTATTTAATTAAACGAACTTCAATAGTGTATAAATCAGAAGCTTTTGGGCGAGCGTTCGAACATTTTATCTATCAAGAATTATTTGCTCATAGCCATTATTCAGGGTTGGATTACCCCATTTCGTTTTGGCACACAGCGTCACAAATTGAAGTCGATTTTATTTTAGGCGATCATGAAGTTGCCCTAGAGATAAAAGGCACAGATACCGTGAATAGTAGGCACTTAAAAGGGTTGAAAGCTTTTATGGAAGAATACAATGTGAAAAAGTCAATTGTGGTATGTACGGAACCGCAAGTTAGGCTAGTTGATGGTATTTGGATTATGCCTTGGCAAGTATTTTTGACTCAACTTTGGAATGGTGAAATTATTTAATAAGAGCCATTAAAGGACTCACCGTGCCCCAAGCCCTGTGAGTCCTCTATGTAAGTGTGAACAAGCTTGTGAATTAGAAATACGCTCACATAGATGACTCACAGCATTCAAGGACTTGCTATTTCCTCAAAACTATGTGTATGCTATTAGCAATCATACACATAGAAAGTAAATCCATGCGTACCAATATTGAAATCAATCAAGGCCTTATACAAAAAGCATCTGAGCTGTCTGGATTAAAAACAAAAAAAGAAATCGTTGAAAAATCACTTCAACTCTTCATAGATGTGCATAATCAAAAAAAAATTCACTCATTTAAGGGAAAAATTGATTGGCAGGGAAATCTAGATCAACGAAGAGTGGATGTGCCGTGATTTTAGTAGATACTTCTGTTTGGATAGATTTTTTTAGAGGCAATGAAACGGAGAAAACATAAAGGCTCGATTTTGCTATAGAAAAAGATAGAATAGTAATTGGTGATGTTATTTTACTAGAGTTATATCAAGGGGTGAAGTATAAAAAGGAAGCAACCATGCTTGATGAATTCGTTTCATTATTGATGTACAAAAATATGCTAGAAAAAAAATTGCCTTAAAAGCTGCCGAAAACTATCGCTATTTACAATCAAGAGGGTTTACCGTTCGCAAAACGATCGATATTGTGATTGGAACGTTCTGTTTATAAGAAGGAATACACTTATTACACGATGATAGAGACTTCACTCCAATGGTTGAGCATTTAGGACTAATTGAAGTGAAACTAAAACAAAACCAGGACTCACTATGCTTACAGCCCTGTTAGTCCTTTATGTAAGTGTGAATTTGCCTGGAAAATTCAACTACACTCCCCATTATAGCTTGCATCTAACCCATGATTGAGCTTGAAAAGGTATTTACTTTTGTTCTCATTGAGAGGTGCAAAAAGGCGTACTTTTGTACTTCTTCAAGAGAATAAATTGTTGCTATTCCTACTTGTAAATGGTGTTTAGACGAAATGGTGCGTATGTTATAATTTTTAACGAAAGGTCATCGCGTTTAATCAGGACTGTGAGTCAGACAGAAAAATCAATCATCAAATTGCATAACAACAAAAAAACTCAAGAGCTCCGCGGCCGTCGGATACTCTTGAGTTTGGGTTTATGTTTGTAAGCTAGACTTAAATTACACGATTGTAACCCTGCCTAGGTATTGACTATTGGATACTTTCGCCCCATCAGCTTTTACTAGTCCAACGATTACATGGATTTCTTTTCCGGAAAATTCAAAGGGTAGTGCCATTTGATACCCGGTTTCTGAACGGTTTGCTACTTTAACTTCGCAATAACCATCTAGTGAGTCGGTATCATAGGCAAAGACCATGAGTTTATCGGTATCGAGAGCATTCCCATTGCCTGTATTATCCGTCCAGTTGAGTTCTAGAGTATTAGCAACAGTAGAACTTATGGTTGGATTGAGCAGCTTACGAAGTTTACCTCGGCTAAGCGTTACCTCTTCCATGTCTATACTTAAATCTGGATAATCACCGGCAACCGCATTCCCGATATTTTCCTGCATGGCTACATTAAAGGCTGATTTTTTATCAGCCAAATGTTTAAACCCGATATTCACAAAATCGGTAGCTTCTGCCAAGAAGGCAACCATTAATGAAAACTTAGCTCGGTGCGCAAGTTGAGCCGGTGTTTTCGGATTGTGAACTTGTTGAGGTTTTTCGCGCATTACGCCAATGCCTTTCCACTGGGTAACTACTACATTGCCAACAGAACCGTTGGCTTGTCCTATTATTGAATTTTTAAGACGTGCCATTGGTGCACCGTCCTTTCTTGGATTTTTATTTTTCAGAGCTTGTGAACGCATTTCGTTCGGCTCTGTGGCAATGATACAAGCGTTTTTTGCCTTAAAATTGAATCCTTCCAATCATTTCCACTTTTCCATTTCTTTTCCAATTATTTCCAATAAACTGGAAAATCTTTGGAAAGGACTCACAGTCCCGAACGCCTTCGGGACTGTGAGTCCTAAAACCGAGTCCTAACTCATTTGTATGTTAAATGTCTATCAAAACATGCTTTACAATAGATATAAACCGTGTTAAGGTTCTAAAAAGCCCATTTTTCAGACAATTCGATAGACTTAGTATAGCGTTAATACAGACTTAATACAGACTTATTCACTAACCGAGTATCTAAAAACCATAAATTTCCGGTTAATATGGAACGCTACTCCTTATGTTGTGTACTTACTTATCTTTATCAATAAAAAGGAACTGATTAAAAGATGTATAACTCATTTGTACTTACCCGATTTATTGTATCAAACAAAGAGTCGCAAACGATAGAACATCAACTTAGTATTCGAAAACTCGTCGATCTATTTCAAAAGTCTGAATGGAATGTAGAGACGTATAAAAAAGCAAGACTAAGTATTCCTGAGTCGGCAGCCAAAAACGATCAGGAGTTTGAGCAAATGGTAATCGATTCTTCCTCAGAACTTTTTCCGTTCAGATTAGTGAGATTGGCTCATTTAAAGGAAGCCGAAATCGTATTCTTAACTTCGTATGTATTAGAAAGTCAAGTTTTGGGAAACTGGTTTATCAAAGAATGTAAACAAGCAGACAGTGAGCAAGAAAGAGCCTATCTCGCCAAAGTGTACAGAGAAAATCTTGGGGCGATTCAGAAAGAAATGGAGATCAATTTAGAAGGTACAGAACTCTTAGATGCATGTAGAAAAATTGATGAATCAATACTGCAGTGGTATTCTACTTTTGAAAGGTCGCCACTTGATGCTGTTCTAATCACACTGAAAACCATTGATAGAACGCTGCTAGACTTGCATTATGGTTTTTTAAGAGAATTATTAAAATGTAATGATGTACATGCGGAAACTGCAGATTTACTTAAAGAGATTAAAGTGAAACTTGAGGCAGAACAGAGTAATGGATTAGCAGATATCTATCAACGAATTGACGACGTACTCTATACGTATGAACTCACACTTTTTTTTGAACGGAAAGGAACTGTACTTGGTCAATTGGAAAGTGAAAATGATTTCAAAGCATTCATCCGTAACAAACTTCAACTAATTAATCAAACCAATGAAAAAAGAAGACTTTGGAATGATTTAAAATTAATAACAGATGTGTTTTGCGATCAAATTAAACGTGTTCTTTATCAAGGTAGGGTGCAACTGTGTTTTATCGTTCAGCAGTTTATATACGAACTTGGGGATGAATTAGAAGCATTTACTCATTATGAACTTGAAGCTTCTAAAAAAGATGAATGGATTGCAATTGCTAAGGCGGCAACTTTGATTAATTGTGACCCCAAAACCATTAAAAATAAAATGGATAAAGGTATTCTAATTGGGAGAAAGGTAAAAAATACGAGACGGGTAAGTTTTCAATCCGTTAAAAAGTATCTCGATGAGTTTGGAGCCTTTGAGTAAATATCACTTTCATCTCCTTCCGATTCAGGTGTTTTTGCAGGGATTCAGCACATACCGGAAGGAGAAAAATTCTCTTTTACTTGGATGGAGATGAAGAGGGAGGAAAACAGGACTCACAGTCCCGAACGCCTTCGGGACTGTGAGTCCTAAATCCTAAATCCTATATCAACCTTGATTTCTCTATTTATCTATCCTTATCTTTCGACCAGTTTAAAAGATGATATCTCATTGAGATGTTCTTACCCAAACTATTCATAGCTTAATACTTTCCTGTGTAAGCTATATACACTTAGAATTCTTTTCAGGCTACTTGACAAGCTACATGCCCTGATTTGGACAGCAATTAGATCCCCAATGATTATACGTTTGGGAGAGAACAGTCACTTATTTATCAATAATTGATTTAAAAGTTGTATTACTTTTCATCCACAAGTATTTCAAACCATGAAAATATCTCCTGTAACAAGAAAATCCTCAAAAGAACAGCAGCATCAAGCGCCTCTCAGATTTAATGCAGCCATCTTAGATGTGTCCATAGAAAATGTGCATGTTTACCTATCAAATCAAGCTTTTGATGGTGCAGTTTGTCGAAAAGCCGAGAAATTAACATCCATTCATCACTTAATACCCGATTCATTTTGGTCCATTATTTCTAATCAATCTGTTTATCTGAAAGTATCCGCAAATCCGATAGAACCCCAAGAGATGGTAACAGAGACTGACTATTCCCTCGATTTTGCGGCAGAAGAATCCATTTCTTTTCCTTTTGATGTCATCACGCAGCCTCAGGTTTTTACATCATTAAAAGTAAAACCCAATGAGCAGCTAATTGGGTTCCATAAAGATATCTTACGTGAAGAACTTATTCAGTTATGTACCTCTTTAGGCTGGAAAACCACACCCAATTTTGTTCGAGACCTCGAAATTTATATAGAACAGCCTCAATTAGAAGCCAATACCTATAAGCGATATAAGAAGTTCGTGGCTCGTTTTCATCATAATGAGTTTAATGTAGATTGGCTGTTAAGCATTAGCTATCAAACAGATGTTTTTACGGTTCCTTTTGCTTTAGCCACCGTAGATGATTTGCGAATGAACCGACAAATAATAGTCAATAATACAGTTTGGAAACGCAAGTCTTATCAAGGTGACGATGAAGCGCTTGAAAACGGTGAAATCGTGTTACACTATGATGCATTATCTGAAAACATGAAAAGACGAAAAAATCCATTGGATAATCATCCAATGATTTTTCAAGAGGAAAATAGGGACGTTTTTAACCGTTTAGCAAAACGGCTAAAAGAAACGGAGGCTTGCTTTTCCATTGAAAAACCTTTAGAAGACGAGGTGTCCGGCTATCAGACTAAATTTGAACGCTTTGAACTTAGTTTTCAGCAAGGAAAGTCAGGATATCATCCCAAAAAAGATTTAAAACAGCTCGGGCCGGTAGAAAAAGTAACAATCCCCGTTCGAATTATTCCAATTGCTCCGATATCGGCAAAACGTGAGGCAGAGAAATTAATCACACACTTTTTAACAGAAAATACCCTTTTCAACCATATCCAAAACTACTTCAAGTCGGATGTTAGAATTGAGAAAGAGACGATCTATTACAGCGATAACCTTCACCCGGAACGAGAGATTTTAAAGGCAGTTTCAGGACTAGATAGGCGAACAAATGAACGTCACATAGCCCTCATTGTACATCCGTTCCAAAAACATGATGAGCAGGAAGAGCATCGTTTGACCTACCACCGCGTTAAAGAAGCCTTACTGAATATAGGGGTGGTATCACAGTTTATTTATAAAAATCATGCTTACTCAAGTGGTTTATCCTTTTATAATGTAAATGTAGCGAGTGCGATGTTGGCAAAGGCAGGGTTTCAGCCTTGGCGATTAAAAACACCCTATACCAATTCTTTGGTAATAGGTATTGGAATGTTTCATTCCATTCGTGATCAAAAAAAATATTCAGGAGTTAGCGTTTCCTTAAAAGGGGATGGCATGATACATCATCATGAGGTATTTCAGGATCAGGAGCAGGATGAATTAATGGGTATGTTGCATCATTCAATTCGAAAAGCTTTAACGGGAAATCCGGATACCAAATCGCTGATTATTCATGTGCTGAGACAGGTTTCACAAAAAGAACTTCGTCCACTCTACGCTATGCTGAAATCGTTGAAGGTGAAAGTGCCCGTATATGTTGTAAGTATCAATGAAGGAAGCAACAGGCAGGTCTTTGCTCTTAATAATCGGAAGGCGCATGGATTGCTACGCTCGGGCACGGTTATTCAGCAAAATCAACGACAGTATCTTGCTTTTGTGAATGATTATATTCAAGAAACGGATGAACCTAAACGTTTTCTTTTTCCGGTTGTAATGCAAGTTACACAATTGGATTTCAAAGAGGGTAACTATGCTTCTGTTGATAAGGAAATCGCAAATAGATTAATTGAACATGCGATTCAATTAGCGCGTTTAAATTTTCAGACGGTACTTACTCAGCCACTCCCAATTTCTGTATTGGCCGCAAAACGCATAGCGGAGCAAATGGCTTATATGGAATCCACTGTTTTTCCACGTTTGGATAGAAAACAGCAATGGTATTGGTGATTTAAAGGACTCACAGCCCCGAAGGCGTTCGGGACTGTGAGTCCTGTTGACTTCGCTGCTCATTTCCAGATTCCGTTTTCCAAGGGCAAGACATTAATCAGGCGTCATTGCGGAGAAAGCCGCAATCTGGACATCTCTTGAAAACGTGTGTAGCGAAGCGTACTTGTGATCTCGACTTGATTTTACCATAGAAATCATTCACTCGAATGTGGGAATCTCATACGATTTACGAAATATCAAACGATTCTTGATTCTGCAAAGCTCTAATCGATAGGAGACTTCCGTATGCACAGGTTGACGAGTTTTGATTTTGTCATTTCACTTCATAGCACCTGCGGTGTCCGTAAATTCGGGCATCTCTAACTACCTACGAAGAAATTTAAGTTTTTAAACTAATCTAACGTCTAAACAGAATGAGACTCCCGTATCCACTGGAGTGACGAGTTTTTGGTTTATAAATCATTACATCGTTACATCAACTAATCAACTAATCAACTAATCAACTAATCATTTTGACATCAATGTCTAAAGTTTTATGAGTACCGGATGCTCTGCATCCAGCTCCCAAACCCTTTTCTGCTCACTTTCTGTAATATTCTTGAATTCCAAAGCGTAAGAGAGCTTTTCATTTCCAAATCAACCATCAAAAATCAGCCATCAACCATCAAAAAATTCCACCATCTGCCATTATTTTCCTCTTGTCCAATTCCCAGCTTACTGTTATCATTCCAATATGCAACAATTTTATCGAAACGGACAGTTAATTGAATGGAACCCCGAAAGTCCGGTGATAACTTGTTTAATGAGTGTGTATAATGGTGAAGAGTTTCTCAGAGAAGCAATGGATTCCATTCTCGATCAGACCTACACCAACTTTGAGTTTCTGATTATCAATGACGGTTCGACTGATGACACTGTACCCATCATTGAAAGCTATGACGATCCAAGAATCCGACTGATTCACAATGAAGTAAACATCGGTTTAACCAAAAGCTTGAATAAAGGTATAGGTCTCGCAAAAGGAGAGTATATCGCTAGGATGGACGCAGATGATATAAGTTTACCGGAGAGATTTGAGAGGCAGATTGAGGTGTTGTTAAACTCTAAGATTGATATATGTGGAACTCAAGGATATGTAGGTAAGTTAAATAATGATTATGTTACCAATTTGCCTACCTCAGATTTTTTTATAAAATTATT
>SBGQ01000009.1 GCA_006226965.1 bacterium
TATAAAACTTAGTTTTTCTTAGTTTTATAATAGAATTATGTCTTTAAACTTCATAGACTTATTTGCTGGTGCGGGCGGTTTATCAGAGGGATTTGTAAGAGCTGGTTTTAACCCAATTGCACATGTTGAAATCGAAACAGCGGCTTGTAATACATTAAAAACAAGAACGGCTTTTCATTATTTAAAAAGTGAAAACCGTTTAGATGAATATGTTCAATATTTAAAAGGTGATATAAATAGAAGCGAATTATACAGTAAGCTTCCAGATCAGCTTTTACAAACAATTATTAATGAACCAATTGGAGATGAAAATAACGACTATATCTTCGCAAAGATTGATAGTTGTTTGAACCGTAAAAATGTTGATTTGATAATTGGTGGGCCACCTTGCCAAGCTTATTCTCTAGTTGGTAGAGCTAGGTCTAAAACAAAAATGGAAGGAGATCCAAGGAATTATTTATTTGAACAATATGCAAGATATCTCGAACGATACAAACCTAAGATGTTTGTATTTGAAAATGTATTAGGCTTAAAATCAGCTAAGAAAGGTTACTATCTAAATCAGATGCAACAGAGGTTTTTTGAGGTTGGCTATGAAATAAAACTCTATATACTTGATGCGAGGAATTTTGGTGTCTTACAAAACAGGCGACGAATAATTATTGTTGGTTGGAAAAAGGAATTTAACTTTAACCCGCCAAACTTAAACTCAGTTAGTACTGAATTAAAAAATACTATAAAAGACATCTTGTATGACCTGCCTTATCTAAATGCTGGAGGGGGGACAGATAAATATCAAAACTATATTGCAGAAAAAAATGATTATTTAGGTACACATAAGATTCGTAACGGAATCGATGTTTTAACACAACATATTGCTAGAGACCATCGAGAGTTAGATAAACGTATTTATAAGATTGCTGTCGATAAGTGGAACGAAAACAAGGAGAGATTAAACTATAATGACTTACCTGAAGATTTGAAAACACATCAGAATAGGTCTTCGTTTATGGATAGGTTTAAAGTGGTTGCCGCTGATAAAAAATTTTCGCAAACAGTAGTGGCACACATTGCAAAAGATGGCCATTATTATATTCATCCTGATAGAGACCAAAATCGATCTATAACTGTAAGAGAAGCAGCTCGATTACAGTCATTCCCAGATGATTATTACTTTGAAGGTGAAAGAGAAGGTGCGAATAGGACGGCTGCTTTTAAACAAATTGGGAATGCTGTCCCTCCTTTGATGGCTAAATCTATCGCCTTTGAAATTTTAAAAGTACTTAATGGGTAATGATTGATTATTCCAATATTCAATACACTTCTGCTGAGCCTGAAGCAAGTTCAATGATTGAAACATTTCGAGCAATTGGTTACTCGATTGAAACGGCCATTGCGGACATCATTGATAATTCTATAACGGCAGGAGCGAAGAATGTTTGGATTGATTATGATTGGAAAGGATCAAAAACTACTCTTTCAATTATGGATGATGGCATTGGGATGCATAATGAGCAATTAATCCAAGCTCTTCGTCCTGGGAGTAAAAATCCACTTGAGGAAAGAAACCAAGATGATCTTGGAAGATTTGGTTTAGGATTAAAGACAGCCTCTTTTTCACAAACACGCAAATTTACAGTGATTTCAAAGGCAGAGAATTATGTTCCTGTATTTTGGACATGGGATTTAGATTTTGTAAATCAAGAAAAAGCATGGAAATTAATTAGATACATTCCTAACGAAGAAAGCTGGACTAAGAAAATAGAAACTGTTGAGACAGGCACTTGTGTAATTTGGTGGGATTTGGATAGACTAACAAAGGATACTTCAGAAGATAGTGAAGAAGCTAGAAGTAAGTTTTTAGGAATAATGGATTCCGTAAAATCTCACTTATCTATGGTTTTTCATAGATATATGGATGAAGGTTTGAAAATCTATTTACGTGAGAGGGAAATAAAATCTTGGGATCCATTTATGATTGGAATAGATAATTTACAAAGCAAACCTGAAACAAGATTAGAAGGTGGTTCAATAAAGATTAAAGGTTTTGTTTTGCCGCATCGTTCGAAACTTTCAGCAGAACAATATAATTATGGAAAAGGTCCAAAAGATAGTTGGACAGCTCATCAAGGTTTCTATGTTTATAGAAATCGCAGATTGTTAGTTGCTGGCGATTGGCTTGGTCTTTTTAAAAAAGAAGGACATTATGACCTTTGTAGAATTCAAATTGACTTACCAAATAATTTTGATGATGACTGGCAAATTGACATCAAGAAATCTATCGCCAGACCTCCTTCAATTTACCGTGAACAAATTCTTGCACTAGCAAAAGATGTTAGAAATCAAGCTGTAGAGGTATATAGACACAAGGGCAAGGTGCTTAAAAGAAAATTGGCTTCGGATGAATATTTTCCGTTTTGGGAAGAAAGAGCTAGACACGGTAAAAGATTCTATAAAATTAATAGAAAACATCCGCTGTTAAATGAATTACTTTCCAAATCAGGTGATTTAGTGAGTGACATTGAAAAAGTAATTCAGTTCATTGAGGAAACGATACCTGTGCCTTTAATCACGCTTCAAGAAAGCGAAAATGAAAAACCACACGGGCAACCGTTTGAAGGTATAGACCACAACGCAATTAAGGAAACGATGCAAAAACTTTTTAACGGATTTGTAGCAAGTGGTCTATCAATCGAAAAAGCAAAAGCAAGAATTCTAAATACTGAACCATATAATTTCTATCCAGAATATATTGAATTTTTAGCCAATGAGTAAAAAAGATCCTTTTAAGAACATCCGACAGTTACTATCTGACAGCTCATCTTATACAAGAGAAGAAATTGAAGATGCCGTTGATGAAGTGCTTAAAATGAAGTATTTCATAAATGAAAACCGTGAAATGCTTGTAAGAAGAATTGAAGAGCTTTATACAATTCGACAAGACGAATTTAGATCTATTGAAAAGGCAGATGAAAACTTACCTTGGTTGAGTGAAAAAAGGGCCAAAATTGATTTTGAAAACGGTTTTTGGGGCAGTTACAAACAATACCTTGAAGAAGAAAAAAATTTTGCACCTGATGTTATAAATAAACTCGATAGACTTACGGATAGCATTCTTGATAATTTATTTGACCCAACAGAAAAAATCATAGTTAATAAAAAAGGGCTTGTTGTCGGCCAAGTACAATCGGGAAAAACCGCCAATTATACTGGTCTAATTTGTAAGGCAGCTGATGCTGGTTTTGGGTTAATTATTGTAATGGCTGGTATTCATAACAACCTTAGAAGCCAAACTCAATTAAGGATTGATGAAAGTTTTTTGGGCTTTGATACCCAGCATACTAGAGCCTTTAATCAACAAAGTATAAAAATTGGCGTTGGTAAACCCGGATTTGGTAAAATCAATGTTGCACATTCGCTTACATCAAGTTTAGAAAAAGGGGATTTTACTAAAGGTGCAGCAAATGCACTGGGTTTAAATTTTGATACCCAAGAACCAATAATAGCTGTCATTAAAAAAAATCCACATGTACTAAAAAGGGTTTATCAATGGCTCGCTGCACAGGCTGATGAAGACACAGAACTAAGTCGAGTAATTCGCAACAAATCATTATTGTTAATTGATGATGAAGCAGATAATGCCTCTATTAATATTTCAAATGATCCTGAAAAACAGAGTTCAATAAATGGCTGGATTACTCAAATTCTAAACCTATTTGGTAAGAATGCTTATGTTGGTTATACAGCTACTCCTTTTGCTAACATTTTTATTCCACTGGATGACCAAAATCTATTTCCAAGGAATTTTATAAAAAATATACCAGCTCCTTCAAACTATATAGGACCAGAAAAAGTATTTGGATTCAGTCCATTAGAAGAATATGATTCCTCAAATTTAATACTACCAATTGTAAATAGAATAAATGACTACAGTGGATTTGTGCCAGATAGACATAAAAAGGATGACCAACTCCCATCATATTTACCAGAATCATTAAAAAGGGCTATTCGTTGTTTTATAATTACTTGTGCGATTAGGAGGTTAAGAGGACAAAAAACGGTTCATAACTCAATGCTGATTCATGTATCACGTTTTATGCGTTGGCAAGATCATATCACTGAATTAGTTTCAAGTCAATTTATTTATTACAGAAGAGGTATTGATCAGAATGACGCTGTAATTTTAAATGAACTAAAATCAACATTTGAACAGGATACTAATGGATATAAATCTTTTGTTTCTGTATCTCAACAAATATTAGATTCAGATTTAAAAAATTTAGATTCACAAATTCAAGTTCATAAATGGAGTGAGGTTTTACAACATTTGAATGCTGCTGCTTCTCGTATAGAAGTGAAATCAATTCACGGAGGTTCAAGGGAAGCTTTAGACTATTTCGACCACAAAAATGGCCTATCTGTAATTGCCGTTGGAGGAAATAAACTTTCCAGAGGCTTGACTTTAGAAGGTCTTTCGGTTAGCTATTATTTAAGAGCATCGAAAATGTATGATACACTTATGCAAATGGGACGTTGGTTTGGATATAGAGGCGGTTATGTTGACTTATGCAGACTTTTCACAAGTAGAGAATTGAATGAATGGTACTGCCATATTACTCAAGCCTCTGAAGAACTTAGAGAAGAGTTTGACTACATGTCTAATGTAGCTGGATCTACACCAGAACAATATGCTTTAAGAGTTAGAACTCATCCAGGAGTGCTTCAAATTTCAGCAACAAATAAGATGCGTTCGGCAATAACGGTTCAAATTTCTTGGGCAGGTAGATTGGTCGAATCTTATGAGTTTAAGAAAGACTTAACCACAATTGATAACAACTTCAAAAACACTCAAAAATTTATATTAACTCTTCCTTCAAATTTTGTAACAAAACCCAATGCCTTTGTTTGGTATGACATTCCAGCGGAGCAAGTCATCAATTTTTTTGAAGGAATGCAATCTGTAGAAAATCTTAAAAAAGCTGAACCAAGAAAACTTATTCAATTCATTAATGCTCAATTAAGAAATGGTGAATTAACAGATTGGAGAATTGCTTTGATGTCAAAACCCAATTCCAAAAGTTCAAAGTTTACCATTTCTGGCGCAGAAGTTGAGATCGGACAATGGGTAAGAAAAGAAGATGAATCATTATCAGACAGTTCTGAAATCTATTATTTGAGGAAGTCACACATAATTAGTCCGAATGATGAATTTATTGATTTATCAGAAGATGAGTATAAAAATGCTTTTGAACTAACTAAAATTGATAGATTAAGAAAGGGGAAAGATGGTGAACCAGCTTATCCAAACGGCCAGGTAGTTAGAAATGAAATAAGAAACCCAAAAAAACCACTTCTTATACTATATCTGCTTGACCCTGATGAAAGCCTTTGGAAATACGGCATGAATAAAGGAATAAATCCATTTGTAGGATATGCAATAAGTTTCCCCAAGAGCAATTATAATGCTCTAGTATCTTATGCTGTCAACGAAGAATTACTAGATAGATTTGATATTGTTGAAGAAGATTTTGAAGAATATGGGGATGACGAAGATTGATAAAATTTGGACTGGATTAGAAAGTGACACTTCTAATCATTCTGGGTTACTTTATAAGCGTTATTCAGCAGATGTAAAGCCAGATGTTTTTATTGCATTAAAGTCTCCTGAAAAATTAAGATGTATTGCTTTTAGAATAAGTATTGGTTTTTCTTTTGATGAGAACCAATGGAATAAACTCAAAGATATCAAGATTGAAACGCTTCCAGATGACCGAGATAAAACGAATAAGTTTTTACTTATTCTATTGCTCAATAAGCAACACAAAGATATTTTTTCAACGCTATGTGAAGACTTGATTTTTGGAGTATCAGAAGTATCAACCGAGCAAACTTTATTTGAAAAATTATTAGAGCGTTTGGCAAAATGGCAATCCTTATTTGAAAAAGTTGGTAAGCAAGGATTGTCAGATGAAGCACAAAGAGGTCTTTATGGAGAAATTTATTTTTTACGTTTTTTCTTGAAGAATACATCTGATAAAAACTACTGCTTAAAATCTTGGCTGGGCCCTGAAAAATCAATTCAGGACTTTCAATATTCTAATTGGGCAGTTGAAGTAAAAACTACTCATGGTAATAATCACCAAAAAATTCATATCACTAGTGAACGTCAGTTAGATGATTCCATAATTGAAAAAATATTTCTTTTTCATCTTTCACTTGACATAAGAGTTGGTAATGGTGAATCCTTGAATTCAATTATTGATGAGGTTTCAGAGATATTGAAGGAGAATACTATGACTAACAATCTGTTTAAGCTAAAACTATTAGAATCTGGATATTACGAAATACATAGGCCTCTATACGAAGAAAGAGGATATACTATTCGACAAGAAAACTTGTACCGAGTTTCTGGAAATTTTCCAAGGATAACCGAAAACCAAATACCAAAAGGTGTTGGTGATGTAAAATATTCAATTGTTCTATCTGAATCAGAGGAATGGAGAATAGGCACTGAGACTCTTTTGGGTGAAATTTAATTGCATAATTATGGAAAACAAAGAATTACAGAAGTTCTATATAGACTTTCAAGAAGAGATTAACACAACCTTAATTACAGAGGAAGAAGGAACAAACCCTGAGCAAGTATTTACTGAATTAGCCTTGTCTTACTTAGCAGATGCAGGTGAGACTGAAAACTATCGTGTTTGTTTTGATGAAAAGATCAGCAAAAGAGGAGTTGAACATAAAATCAACGGTTATTCTCTTTATGAAAATTATGAAACACTAGACTTGTTTGTTACCATTTACAACAGTGATTCTTCCATTCAAAGTATATCAAAAGGAGATGCTGAAAAGTCAATTGATAGGGCTCTAAAGTTTTTCAAAAATGCGATCTATAAAGATTATGTAAATGAAATTGAAGAAAGTTCTGAAATTTTTGACCTAGCTCAAACTTTAGCAAATGTTCCTGAAGTAAATGAATATCTAACTCGAGTAAATATTTTTTTGATTACTAATGGTGAAGTAAAATCTGATCTGAAAGTTTCAGATAAAATTTCACGTTATTTAATCTTTTTTAGAGTTATTGATATTAACTACTTGTTTAACCTATCAGATAAATCACATGTACCAATAGAAATTGATTTTGAACAAGATGGGTATAATGTTCCCTGTATAGTAAATGAGATTGAAAATTCAGATTACCAGTCTTGGTTGGCAATAATTCCAGGCTTAGCTCTTGCAAATATTTATGAGCAATATGGTTCTAGGCTTTTAGAGCAAAATGTTCGCTCATTTCTTCAGTTTACAGGGAAAATTAATAAAGGAATACGAAATACTATATTAAAAGAACAGCATATGTTCATGGCTTTTAATAACGGTATCGCAGCAACAGCTGAATCAATTACTATTATTGATCTTCCAGACAATCTAGGAAAAGGAATTGCACAAGTAAAAGATTTTCAAATTGTAAATGGTGGGCAAACGACAGCTTCAATTTATCATACTTGGAAAAAAGACAAAGTAGATATTTCTAAAGTTTATGTTCCAGTGAAGCTGACCATAGTAAAGAATCGTAACAATTTTTCTGAAATAGTTGGTCGTATTGCTGAATATGCAAATACTCAAAATAAGGTGTCAGCTTCTGATTTAAGTTCAAATAAAGAAAACCATGTTTTAATAGAGAAGCTATCAAGATCAATTTGGGCTCCACCAAAATCAGGCGAGACTATCCAAACTCGTTTTTTTTTTGAGCGATCTAGAGGGCAATATAAGAATGAACGTTTACGTTATGGAATAACACCATCTAAGAGAAAAGCATTTGATAAACAAAACCCAAGAAGTCAAATGTTTACAAAAGAACTTTTGGCAAAGTTCTTAAACTCATTTGAAGAAGTTTATTCAGGTAAAAAATTAGTAATTGGACCACATTTTGTTGTGAGAGGTAGTCAGAAAAATTATGCTCAATTTTTAAACTTTAATTTCAAATTAACGCCTAATAGTATTTGGTTTGAAGACACAATTGCAAAGGCTATCATGTTTATTTCAGCTGAAAAAATATATGGAGTGAAGCCTAATTCAATTGGGGATATGCGCTATATCACAGTTCCATATACATTAGCATGGCTGTCTAATAAGGTCGATAATAAGTATGATTTTGAAAAAATTTGGAAAGCACAAGCTTTATCAGATAATCTTAAAACAATTTTATATGATCTAATGGTGCAAATAGAAACATTTATAAAACAAAATGCACCTGGTTCTTTATTTGGTGAATGGGCTAAAAAAGAAGAATGTTGGATAACTATTAAAAATCAAGAATTTAATTTTGAAA
>SBGQ01000020.1 GCA_006226965.1 bacterium
CACGGTCCCGTCGAAGGGCGCGGTGAGCGCGTGCTCCATCTTCATCGCCTCGAGCACCATCAGGCGCTGGCCCGCAGTGACGGTGTCGCCATCGGCCACATCGACTGTGATGACCTTGCCGGGCATGGGGGCGATGATGTCGCCGTCATGTGCGTGATGGTGGCCTGTTCCTCGAACTGCGGTCGCAAACGTGAATGCTCTTCCTTCGTCGAAGATCACTAATGTATCGCCTTCAACATACGAGCGTATCGCAAGGCTAAACTTTGGTTCAACAACCATGAGCACATACGGTCACCCTTTCCTGACTATATTAGACCAGAATTAAAAAGAAAGGCCACTGATTTGTTCTTTCAATGGTCATGTAACTTGAAAGATGAAGCTAAGGATGAAATGAATGATGAAATGGTAGCTGAAAAATTCGAAGAAATAATATTTGAAACAGCTACTTCTTTGGTTAAAACAGAAGAAGAAAGACTTTCAATTCTATATCCTTTCTTGCCAAGAGTAGGAGATCAGTTAAAAAATGAAATTGGTGAGCCTGGTGACATTACAGATAGATGGATGAAAAGAGAAGGTGATCACAATTTTATGTGGGTTACTTGCGAAAATTCATTAACAAAAGAAAAATGGAATACTAGTTTTGAGTTACCAGTTTGATCACTGGATTAGTGTTCAAAATAAAGAGCTTGCGATTATTCAATTGTAAGCTCTTTGTATATTGTATCCATTCTATATTCAAATGATTTAAGAGGCAGACCAAGTGTGTCGAAAGTTGTTAGTATTCCTTCTAAATGATTTTCGTGATATGTTGAGGTCATTTGAATTTGACCGTTAGCATAAAATTGCTTCCAAATACCCTCTCGTTTACCATGGTCAAATTTGCCTTCTATCATTTTTGAACCGTTTGGAAAATACCAAGTCCATAGTCCATGATTTATTTCGTTTTGTTTTGTGCCATTGAACTTTATTTGCCCGTTTTCATAATTCTTATCGCTTTCAATTTCCTCTTTTCTCAGGAAATGAAACAGTGTAATTCCGGCCAAAATAATGAAGGCGGTAACAACTTTGTGATTACTATTATAATTATAAGCGCTCATTTCTTTTTTGTAAACTAAGATCAATGAGGTCTTCCGGGGTATTTATATTTATAAAGTAGTCAGTTTCTGTTTCCTGTAGAAATTCATCTAGCTCAAGAACAGTTCCATTCAATGATTGAATAAAGTCTAGAATTTTGAACTCTGAATTCTCAATTTGCTTCTTCATTAAATCAATAACATCAACGGAAAAGATGGAGATTAGCGGTTGTATCCTTCCTTGGTAAGAAACCGTGGTTATCGGTGGGGAATAATTATCCGCGAGGATAGTGATAATTTCCTTACTAATTTTTGGTGTATCACATGCTAATACGACGTTAAAAAGGTGTGAAGAATTTATTAATCCAGTGTAAATTCCACCTATTGGTCCTACGTTGGCAATTTCATCAACAAACTTTTTACAAGGAATCTCAGCGTATTTTTCTGGTTCGTTCGTGATTAGTAAAACATCTTGAATCCCGCATTCGGCCAGCAAATCAATTGAATACTTCGCCAAATATTTACCATCAACTTGTAATGATCCTTTATCAGTCCCCATTCTAGAACTTTTACCGCCAGAAAGAACAATCCCTCCAAATTCCATTTGTTTTAATTAATCGTGACGAGCTCCTTTGAAAATTTTGAACAAATGAAGTACAGAAGGGAAAATAGCATCCATTGATTCTTCAACCCCTTTCGATGAGCCCGGCAGCGCGAGAACCAATGACTTTCCTTTTACTCCAGCTACACTTCTAGAAAGCATAGCTAAAGGTGTACGTTCTTGACCGTAACTACGAATGGCCTCTTCAATTCCAGGAATTCGTCTATCTAGCACATCTTGCAACGCTTCAGGTGTAATATCCCTTACTGATAGTCCAGTTCCACCTGTGTAAACAATAATGTTAGTTTCTTTGCGTACATAATTTTCAAGTGCATTTCGAACATCTTGAATTTCATCCGGAATAACAATATAGTCGGAAACTTGAACACCATATCCTTCCAATTTTCCCTTGATGATTTTCCCAGATTTATCTTCTTTGGATCCAGCAGAAATGGTATCAGAACAAACGATAACAGCTGCACAGAGTCCTTGATCTGTATATTTTTTCCAATCTGATTTACCCCCTTCTTTCGCAACTAATCTGATGTTACTAATCTCTACACCCTTATCAATAGGCTTGAGCATGTCGTACATAGTCAAAGCTACAACACTAACCCCGTGCATAGCTTCGACTTCCACACCTGTTCTGTATATCGCTTTCACTTCTAATCTAATTCTAACAGATAATCCATCTATCTCATAACTAACAGCTGTGTACTCTATTGGTAACGGATGACAATCAGGAATCATATCCGAAGTTTTCTTAACAGCAAACAAGCCGGCAGTTTTAGCCATTTCGAAAACGTCTCCCTTAGGAACTGACTTGTTGTTAATCGCATCAATAGTTTCTTGTTTGCTTACTTTAACAATGCCTTCAGCAATGGCTGTTCGTAATGTTGTATTTTTATGTGTGATTTCTACCATCTTGGATTAGTTATTTACTTTCCATACATGTTCAGCATTATCCAGTAGCTCTTTGCCAAAAACTGGAACCTTTGATTTTATTTCTTCAACTATATACTCTATGGCGCGCGTGGCTTCCTTACGGTGTCTTGAAGACACGAAGACGAATAAACAAATCTCTCCGGTCTTTACTAAACCAAGACTGTGATAAATATGCATACAAGTCAAGTCAAACTGATTAAAGGCTTTTTCACGAATATTATGAAAAACCTTATTGGCCATATCTACATGTGCAGTATAGTCGATACCTACTACAACTCTTCCATCAATTTCATCTGCCCTAACTTGGCCTAGAAATATTTGATGTGCGCCAATTGAAGTTTTTGATTGATGTTTTGCTATAGATTCTCCAATGAAGCTACTTGTAATGGCACCTTCTTTAAAGGAATTTTTTACATTTTTTTCTTCCATAACTCAATAAATTCAGGGGTGATTCCTCCTTTTAAATTTAATATCTTTTTATTAGGAAACTGTCTGTTTAAAATCTTCTGCGCTGATTTACTTCGGACTCCAGACATGCAAATTGTGACATATAAATCAGCAATCGGCAGTTCTTGAACCGAGTCAATCTCGTACAATGGCATTAAAATAACACTTTTGTGTTTGAAAATTGGCTCCTCGTTTGGGTCTCTTACATCTATTAAGCAAATGTTAAAATCGGTCTTTGAGAATAGTTCGTCAATGTAAATATCTTCTAGTGAATCACAAGATTGAGCGTAAAAATTGTGCTCTAACTGACCATTTTTCATCAGTGTTGAATAATCGAAGCTATTATTACGGCGTATATTTATTGTACTTGTCCTGCCAGTTTTCGCACTGTAACTCAGCAAGCGATTTGAAAGCACTTCATTACTATTCAATATGATTTTAATAACTTCGTTTGCTTGCATCAAGCCAATAATTCCTGGTAAAACACCTATTACACCAGCGGTTGAACAATTAGTTTCAGAGGCGGCCTTTGGATAATTAGGAAATAAGCAACGATATGTAGCTCCCCCTTTATAATTAAAGACACCGATTTGCCCCTCGAAACGATATATAGCGCCATAAACTAATGGCTTTTGAAGAACCACACAAGCATCATTTACTAAGTATCGGGTTGGGTAATTATCTGTGGCATCGACAACTATATCATATTGACTGATAATGGTTAAGGCGTTTTGATTGGTCAGCATCTCAGAATATGTTTCTACCTTGATAAAGGGATTAATATTCAAAAGAACTTTTTGTGCGATATTTACTTTCAATTCACCAATATCAGTCATGGTGTAAAGTGATTGCCTGTGAAGATTCGAGATTTCTACGATATCTCCATCAACGACACCAATTTTGCCTATGCCTGCACGAGCCAGAAAATCAAGTATTGGACATCCTAATCCACCCGCACCAACAATAAGAACACTCGAATTGTGTAACAATGCTTGACCATTTATTCCAATTTCAGGAAGTAAAATTTGCCGTTTATAGTATTTTTCTTCTTGTTCGTTCATTGTCATCCACCAGCAAAAGGTGGTAGCAGTGCTATTTCTGAAGCGAGACCATTTACTATTTCGTCCTGAAGCTCGTGATCAATTGCAATCGAAAACGACATATCCTTCAATTCAGGATACCTATTCAATATGTAATTCCTTACATTGATTGTTTCGTTGGGTAGCTCCAAATTTTCTTCTAAAATTTCTAACTTCTCAGCAATCATCCCGTAGTAAACAAATTTAACCTTCATTCTAATGTTTTTAATTTGCTATTGAGGTAGTATCATAACTTCGACCAAATCATTTCTTTCCCACAATTTATAATCTCCGGGAAGAATGACTATGCAATTTGCATCTGTAAAATCTCCAAGCATTGCTGAACTTTGTTTAGGCAAAATAGTCACGAATTTACCATTAAGGTACCCCTTGAGGTGATTCGTCAACGTTCCATTTTTTTCAAAGTCGGAATCTAATCTTGCGAATGTTCTAATCAGCTCAGGGTATAAATGACCTTGCATTTTCCGCAATGATGGAGTAACATAGAAATAGAAACATGTCAATGCCGCTGCAGGATTTCCCGGCAATCCAAAAACCATAGTCTTATCTTTTTTACCTACATAAAGTGGTTTTCCTGGTTTTTGAGCAACCTTGTAAAAAATATCTTCAACGCCTATCGATTGAAGTGCATCATACACGAAATCATAATCTCCCACAGAAACGCCACCGGTAATAATAATCGCATCAGAATGCTCGCTAGCATTACTTAGTACTTCACGTGTTTTTTCCTTGTCATCTTCTATTGTGATAATATTCGCTTCTAAGTTTTCACGAAAAAGGGCGGCAGATAACATAACTGAATTAGATTCATAAATCAACCCAGGTTCCAGTTGCAATCCTGGTTTTATAAGCTCACTTCCAGTGGTGATAATCGTTATTGTTGGTTTGGCTGAAACGTTTACGTTAGTTACTCCTAATGTGCTAAGGTAGCCGACTGTTCCTGCATATAAAGGAGTCCCTTGTTTAACAGCAATATGTCCTTTTTTTATTTGCTCACCCTTCAATCTAATATTTTCTCCAGATAATACAGTCTTACCCATTATTTGGATAATGTTGTCCGTTCGAGTTACATCTTCTTGTTTTACAACAGCTACAGCGGAATCGGGCACTAGTGCACCAGTAAATATACGAATAGCCTCATTTTGACTTAATTCATAAGTAGGTTTGTCTCCGGCTTTATGTTCTCCAATTATATCAAAACGATCGTTGCCAATATTCCCCAAAGCATAGCCATCCATTGCAGATTGATTAAATGGAGGCATGTCAATTGGTGCTTTCACATCTTCCGATAAAATTCTTCCAAGCGCGTCGCTAAGAAGTAATTCTTCACTCCTTAAAACGGGAGTGAATTCCTTAATTTTATTTATTGCATCTACTGGTGATATCATTTTCTCTGTTATCCAATTTCAAATTTATTCAAGTCGATCAGTATATAACATGATATAAATCATAAAAAAGACAAACAAATGTGTGTGTTTGAAGGGAGTCGTTTTGTTAAATTTGAGTATTTGAAGTATATGGCAAAGAAACAAATAAAACTGGATATACCGAGTTGTAGTCTTTGTGAAAATCGTGATGGAATATTGTGTTCACTTCCGATGAAATGCAAGGAAACAATAAGTGAGGGAAAAGGTGGTAATTTTTACCGAAAAGGACAAATTATCTTTTACGAAGACAACCATGTTAATGGGCTTTACTGTATTTATAAAGGAAAGGTAAAGCTTACTAAACTTGGGGAGAATGGCAAGGAACATATAGTCCGATTTGCAAAAACAGGAGATGTATTGGGTTATAGATCATTACTCGGAAATGAAACGTACAAAGCCACAGCTATGGCACTGGAAGATAGTTATGTTTGTTTGATGGATAAAAATAAGTTCAAAGATGTAATTGTCGAGAATCCTAAATTGTCTTTTAGCCTTATGGAATTACTTTCCAAAGATCTCAAGAATGCTGAGCAAAAGCTAATCAATATTTCTGAGAAGACAGTCCTAGTGAGGATGGTAGAAGCAATTTTATTATTAGAAGATTGCTTTGGCGTCGACATTGAAGGTTATATTGATGTAAACCTAACTCGTTCAGAATATGCTGATATTGTGGGAACTACAATTGAGACTGCAATTAGATCTTTATCAAGTTTAAAAGAAGATGGGTATATAGATATGGATGGAAAGAAAATTATAATCACGGACAAAAAAGGATTGTTGCAAATATCAAATGCCTTTGTCAGCTGACGATTCAATCATGTAAAACATTGATATGAATCATATTATGATACGAAATACTAAAATATCTTGCTATCAAAATTGATTGTAAGGAAATGGAGCAAACTAAAAAGATTGTTGTGGAATTGTTAGAGAAATATCAGATTGAGCCTGTGTATTTAAAGCGCAACAGTGTATTATTCGAAGAAGGAAAACCTGTTGATTCGATTTTTTACATCGAGGAAGGTGAGGTTTTTATAATGTCTGGCAATCTAATTTTATGGTCTGCGCATTCAAATGAGTTTGTCGGAGTTTCATCTTTTTTATCCTTCGAAGAGTCGTATAGATTCGGTGCTAAGGTTTGTACATCTTCTAAAATTTATAAAATTCCAATATCAACGTTTAAAGAAGAACTTATCAGTAATGACACATTGTCGAAATTGTTAATTAAAAATTTTTGTGAGAGAATAGATGCCGTTACTGTTAGAGTTAAAAATCTTGCAAGTAAATCATCAAGGAGTAGATTGATATTGTTATTAATTGAAAGCACAAAGCTTAATAAAACAAATAAAGTTTCTTACCCATTGAGTGAGATTTCATCATTAATTGGTGTGTCGAGTAGGCGAACCCGAAAGATGCTTAAAGAACTGGAAGAGAAAAAATTGATTAGTTATCTTAATGGTGTTGTAGAAATTCTGGATAAGAGGGGATTAGAAATCGTCGGGGTTAATAAATTTTAATTGATTAATCAACTCGTTCAATTGAGGGGAAAAGTATTTCATTCAATTGACGAAATTACTTCATTTGAGCAACTAACTAACCGAAATTAAGACTGCGCGAAGATTGCTTATCCATAATCATGATGTAGATGTGGTTATGTTTAATTTTTTCAATATCTATTCCGAAATTCATCACCTTCATTTTTTGCAATCCAATTAGTTCAAAATGATTTTTATCATGAAGTGTAAAAACGAAAAATGTTTTATCGCTTACTTCTTTTAATAGTTTTAAAATTATTTGGTAGTCTGTTTCCTGTACCTGAATTCTATTTTCAAAAAGATCTTCCACCGAGATTTTATAAAAATCCGTGAAAATTGTTTCCAAGATTTGGTTTCCCTTGAAAAAAGATTCTATGCTATCAACTTCCCAAATTTCGAAGTTTTCGTATGTAGAACATGTCTCTGTAAAATCTATTGCAATCATTGTTTTTAGCACTAAGGTATGACTTTGTGCTGATTATTGAATTGAACGATGGAATTTTTATCATTACAATGATCAACCTATAAACAGATGAAAGTTGGAATTCAATGGGTGTGGAATTTGTTCCTATAATTCTAAAAAAAAGAAGAAACTGCATGTGTTGTATTTTCAAGAATTCGGTATGAGGAGCTTATTGGATTATCCCACAATTGTTCTCAGTTTTGAAGAGAATTTGGAGAAAATCTTCAACAATTTATTGGATAGTAAGACTCTTAACCGCATCCTTCAATAAGGATAACTGTTGTCTGTTCACATCTAAATCGGTGAAAATAGTTGATGTTAATTGAGGTATCTTGTTCTTTAGGCTGCCAAATAACTCCACATAATAGTCGATTCCACCGTTTAGATTATCAATGAATGTTTCAAAATGTTTTACCTGCTTCATCGTGACTGGTTGTGACGTTTCTTCGATACTTTTTTTCAGATAGTTTATGTTAATAGTTAATTCTTTAATAAACATATTAGGCCGATCTTTACGGGTAATTAAATTCGTCCTACCATAGATATGGTCCACCATTTGAGACAGGCTTGTTGTTTTTGTAAAGTAAGCAATGTTTGGGCCCGGGCATACCGAAACGTCATTTCCTATTTTAGGTGAATCTAAATTATAAATCAATAGCGCTGAGTTCCCAAGACCTGAA
>SBGQ01000112.1 GCA_006226965.1 bacterium
ACAAAAGCTTTTGTTGATTTAAGCTCTTCGAACACGAGCGCAAATAGTGTTTACACAATTGATTTTAACACAGGTCAATATGGTAAATTAACTGCCAATGTGAGCACAATCCATATTTATTTACCTCAGGATACACGATTTAATCCACTAAGCTCAATTACAGTAAATGGTCAAAACGCCCCTGTTTATGCTACAACTAATAATCCGAGAAATTTGGCCATTACGACTCCAATTAATATCGAAAATAATTCTTCAGTTAGAGTTGTAATCACCCAACTTAGAAACCCAGCTGCGCAAGCGGTGTATTCAATGGATATTTACACTTCTACAGAACAAACGCCGGTACGTTCTAACGCCTATAACATTGGTTATACATCACTTACCAATGTTTCTTTCACCATAACAAGTTTAGGTGTAAACAATACCACACAATACCGGATGGATGCACGTACTACAGCAAACATGTATTCCAATGCGTCTATATCTGATTTTATAAGAATTATTCTTCCTGAAGATGTTGAGATTCCGGCTAGTATCGGAACTGGAGATATTACTTTACGCGTTGGTGTAACAAACCGCCCAATTAAACTGGTGAATGTATCACAAGCAAATAGGAATATTGATGTTTATCCTGATGTGAACATCGGAGGTAATACAAATATAAGAGTAACCATACCTGTCGGAGTCGGGGTAAGAAATCCGGTTGTACCGTCAAACTCGGTATATAGAGGTACGGTTTATACAACTGCAGATTTAGAACCAGTATATACATCTGCTATCAATTACGCTTCAAATGCTGTTGCAGCTGTTCTAGATACTGTAACTATAAATCCGAGTATCATTAACGCAACAAACTCGAAATACACGATAAAATTCACAACAGGCGCAAACGGTCGATTAAAAGGAAGTAGTCCGGCAGGTGCAAGTTATATTGAAGTCTTATTTCCGACGAATGGAACAACAGTACCCGCATCGATAAATGCCGGTGATGTATTAGTAAACAATTTATCTTCATCACAAGTCACTGTACTCAATTCCGGTTCAACAAATGGCAGAATCCGAATCTATTTGGCTCAGAATCAAGTAATTGAAGGGAATGAACTTGTCACAATTATTGTAGGTGAAAATGCAGGTCTTGTAAATGGAAGCGGAGCAGGAACTTATCGTTTACGGGTAATGACAAGTTCCGAATCTACACTTTCTGCTAAAGTTAACACTTTACAATTGTTAAGTGAAAGCAGTTTAGAGGTTCCATCTTTAACCGTTTCTCCAAAAGCAATAAACTCTCCGGCAGCTTTCACTGTAAAAATTAAACCGGGCTTCAACAAAGATGTTCAAATCGGAGAAACTATTTCTATCCGCTTCCCAAATGAATCGACTGTACCAGCAAATATTTGGAAATCTTATGTTTTAGTGAACGGTGTTCAACCGACTATCGCCAATAGTGTTAACAGTAAAACATTAACAATAACCTCACCTGTGTTATTAGCAGGTGAAACTCAAGCAACTATTTCGATAAGTTCTTTATCAGGAATTACAAATCCGCCTACAGTTGCATCAACGTGGAGAGTTTATGTAACAACTACTCATGAATTGGTAGAAGTAGCGAGCCCAACCTATACAACTGAATTAGCTAGCAGTACAATCGAAACACCTAGTGTGAATTTATCAAACAATGCTATTTCACAAGCCGCTACTTATACCATAGCATTCCAAACCGGAGCGCAAGGTGCTTTAACATCCGGAAGCAGTATTATTACAATTCGAATGCCCAATGGTACAACTTACGGCGCATTAAGCGCCACAGTAAATGGTGTAGCATCCGGCTCTGTTACTCGAAGCGGCAATGATATTATGGTGCAAGTTCCCGTTTCCGTTAGCATAAGCAGTAGTTCTGCTGTAAGCATCGTATTAACAGGAATTACTAATCCTTCAACTATTGGAAGTTATCAATTACTAGCTAAGACAAATGTTGAAAATACTTTTGTGAACTCTTCCAGTTACTCTTTAGCCGTTTTAGCAAGTCCGATAACGATTCCTAACACTCCTGTGTTAACAGTAAACGCCGATACAGTAAACACAAATTCATCTTTTTCGATACCGTTTACATTGCTGGCCGGGGGTGAACTCACTCAAAACAGCGGTACAATTACAATTGAATTTCCGGAAGGAACTGAATTTCCGAATTCTATTCCCAACGGAACAATCACAATCAATGGAAATAGCGCCAATACTGTTTCTATAAATTTCGCACAACGCAGATTAGTGATTACTACGCCAATCAATCTTGCTGCGAATGTGCAACATACCCTTGTTATCAGTGCCAATGCGGGGATTAAAAACCCTCCACACCCAGGAGTTTATTCCCTGCTCGCGTGTACTTCAAATCAGCCATTGTATACAACTACCGCTGCCTACACTATCGTCCCTTCCATTAATACCCAAATCTATAATTTAGGCTTAACGGTAACTCCGTCAACGAGCGACACTCCCTTACGCTGGACGTGGACCATGTCTACCGGAGATCACGGTGCCCTTCAACCCGGAAAAGGTGAACTACGCTTAAACTTTGACAATGCAACCAATTTAAGTTCCGTTTCAAAGTTTGACTTAACTGTTAATGGTGTAAATCCGGTTTCTGTTCGAGATTCGTTAACGTATTTAATTTTACGTATTCCGGCGAACCTTACCGTAAAAAATAACGGTGCGCTAACTATTGTTTTGAACGAGGCTGCTAATGTTCAGATTCCTTCTTCAAATAATAAAGCCTTACCTAAAAAATCAGGAAGTAATTCTCCAAAGTCACAGGATGTTAATGATTATTCTGCATCCAGCTCCAGTGAACCGAATGAAACACAATTGCAAATCAATCCTTTGCCGGTCGAGTTGGCTGATTTATCCGTATGCATAGAACAAAATCAACAGACAGGGCTTGCTTACGCTTCTATTAAATGGGCTACTTTATCTGAATCTGAAAACTTTGGCTTCAAAATCATGAGAAGAAAAATTGATTCAAATGTTGATGAGGTTTCTAAAAAAGTGACTGCGAATTGGGATGAAGTAACCTTCTTAAACGGACAAGGTTATTCACTTGAACGCATTGATTATCATCATGATGATATCTCGATTTCTGAAGCAGGTGACTATCAATATCAGATTGTACAAATTGATTTTTCGGGAAAAACCGAGACTTTTGGTCCCGTAGAAGTTTCTTTTGAGTCTCCAAAACAATTTGCTCTTTTCAACAATTTCCCCAATCCGTTTAACCCAACTACAACAATTCCATACAGCGTAGCCAGAACTTCTAAAGTATCCATCGTGGTTTACGATATTCTAGGCAGACGTGTACAAACATTGTTAAATCAAGAAGTAAATCCGGGAAATTACACTCAGAGTTTTGATGCAACTCATATTGCAAGTGGGGTTTACATTATCCAAATGCGTGCAGAAGGAAAAGTATTTAATAAGAAAATGATGCTTATCAAATAAATTGTACAAGCCGATTTTATTCGGCTTGTTTTTTATACTTAAGCATGCCAAACTCAGCCAAACGCATTAACTGGATTTCTGCAATTCTATTCATCATTGTAGGACTACTATGCAATGAAGCCATTCTGGTAAGCCTCTTTTCATATGACGACCACATTTCACGTATAGACATTCTGGTATTTATTCGGGTCTTACAGGCGTTATTCATTCTATCAGGCTTTGTTTTACTCCTCTTACGAAACTCTGCCACTCTAGCAAAAAAATTAAGCGCCGTTTGGCTTATACTGATATCTATCAGTATCGGATTAACACTTTCCGAACTTGCTGTTCGAGTCATTAGACCAACGCCGGGCGGTTTTCCAAAAGGCGATTTACTATTTGAACCTGATTCTGTTCTAGGTTGGCGCTTTGTTCATAACATAACCACAACGGTTGTTTGGGGAAATGAAACTGAAGCATTAATTCAAATCAATCAAGATGGATTCAGGGAAAAAGATTTACCCCAAAACACTGACATTTGGGTAATTGGAGATTCATTTGTTTCCGCCCTTGAAGTTGAAGAAGCTAAACGTTTCACAGAACAAATTGAAGAAGCTACCAACACACGTTTTTATAATTTTGGAGTTAATGGTTATGGTCCGGTTCAATATGCACTATTGTTGAAACAAGAGTTACTAAAAGCACACCCTAAACACCTTCTTGTAGTATTATATATTCGAAATGATTTATATGATGCATCAGGAATCAATGATTGGTCACATGGCTTAAAACGTCCGTTTATACAAAACGACTCCATTGTTTATCCCAAAAACACCCTTGATGAAGAAACGATTTTAAATCAAAAGCGCTATCTAAACAGAACGAAATTTCGGTTAGAACATCTCCATTTATTCAATTTGATTAAACTTGCTTTCAGAGATAACGCAAATAATACATACCAACCAGTTGAACTGGATTTAGCAAAAATCCCACAAACTGAACAAATAAAACGTTCGCTTGAAGCAACAAAAAAAGCCGTTTCTCTCATTCAAGAAATAGCCATCAATTCGAGTATCGACTTAACATTCGTAATTGCTCCAAGCTTTTTGCAAGTCTATCCTGAGAAATGGTCACTCTATTTAAAAGAAAATGATTTATCCGAAGTTGATTTTGATTTATACCTCGTAAATCAGCAACTCCAAGAATTCTTTATTTCTCGAAACATTCGTTTTATTGATTTAACGGAAATTCTAAAAACTGCCGCCTCAAAAGGTTCAAATTCCCTTTATTTTGAGCAAAATCAACATTGGACACCGGAAGGACATAAACGCGTTGCAACTGAATTGGTTAAACAACTTGGCTTCATCAAATAGTAAATATGCTATTTACCTGCTTCTAGCTCTCTGGGGTGTGTTCATTAATTTGATTTCCGTGTGGAAATCCGGACCTGCATTATTTCCCGACTCCGTTAATTATTTACATGCAGCACGCACCTTACTTGAAAGCGGTTCATTTTTACAATTTACCGGCGAGCCTTTTGTTTCTTGGCCGCCACTCTATTCTATCCTTATTGCTAGTGTTTCCCGATTATTTTTCATCAGCTATGTCAGCTCAGCCTTTGTAATAAATGTGATATCTGGAATACTAACATCTGTACTCTTATTTGAAACCTTAACTCATCACCTAAAAAACTCACCTTTTAAAATTATACTTGCTGTATTGTTAGCGTTAAGTATCTGGCCAGCTTACCAGCTGACTTCAGAAATAGTAAGTGAACCGTTATTTATTTGTTTAACGCTTGCTTCATTTTATGCTCTAGCAATTAAAAACAATTGGAAATGGGCATTACTTTTCGCGACACTCGCCTTTCTGCAACGATATATCGGGGTTGTGGGTTGGATAAGCCTCATCTTTTGGGGACTGTTTCATCATCCTAAAAAGAAAACCCGAGCCTTACTTAGTTTCGTAAGTTCAATACCAATGGGGCTTTGGCTAATTCGTAATTTACAAGTCAGCAAAACCTTAACCGGCGTGCGTTCCGAGCCCTTTATTGGTTTATTTGAAAATCTATTTTTTGGGATTGATATAGTTACCAAGTGGTTTTTCCCGCACAGTTTTCCAATCGGACTTAGACTAACCTTATTCGTATTAATATTGATTCTAGCCAGTATTTTATCGATTAGAGTCAAAAATGCGAAAGCCCCAAAAATAGCTCTATCATTCTCGGCAATATATTTCATTTCCATTTGGCTGATTTCAACTTCGGGAGCAAGTGAAGCGCTTAGTTTTCGCTTACTATCTCCCCTTTATCCATTTCTACTCATTTCCCTTTTCTATGGTCTGTTTTTAGTTGATAATCGCTTCACATCGTTCATTTCAGTCTTGTTTTGTATGATAGGGATTTACCAAATCGTGTTTTTATCTCGGTTGATTTCAGACAAAAACAAGAACGGATCCGGTGGTTTTGCCCGCTTGGAATGGACATCTTCAGAAACAATGAATTGGGTAAATACACTTACAGAACAACCTAAACATCTTGTATCCAATGCAGCTGATGCCATTTATGCACGCACAGAACAACGAGTAGCATTAAGCCCATTTTGGTACGAAAGAGATAAAATAGATGTAATTTTGCCACATGGTTCTACTTTAGTGTGGTTTAATCAGATGAATCGAAAAACGGCCATTTCTTTAGACTCTCTCAAAAAATTTAATCATTTAGTTCCGTTGCATACTTTTTCTGATGGCTCTGTTTGGCACATACCTTAACAAAATTATGGCAACCTATGTGCTTTTACACGGTTAAATAAAGTGCCAATTAAGCTAGTTTTAACAGTCTAATTCAATTAACTCGGAGTACCTATGAAATACTTGTACTGTATTATTTTTTCTTTGTTTGTTTTAAATGCTGGGGCACAAGATTTTAGTGTCACATCAATTTCGCCGGAAAACAATACAACCGGTGTACATACTACTGCTACCATTACAATTGCGTTTAGTGATACGCTATCAGCGAACTATATGGATAGCGATATTTTAGAAGACGTTATCATTTTTCCGATTGATTCCGTTCAATACACAAACCTATCCGTAACTGAAAATGAAAACGGTTCAATTTTGGAAATCAGTGCAACCTTAACAGACAATACCGATTTCAGTATTGTAATTATGGGTGTTGAAAATGATAATGGAGAGCTATTAGATCGCTTTTATATTCAGCAATTTACTACAGCTGATGCTTACACGGGAAACACAGTAAGCGGAACATCAGAAATTACAGTTTATACACCCTTCAAAAAAGTAAGTGCTGACACAAAAGTCAAAAGCATTAATAGTGTAAATCTAAAATGGTTTAAAACCGACAAAAAAGGAAATGTCAGACCAGAATTAGCCAACGAACAAGATCTTGATTACACAAAAAGTGTTGTTTTCCTCACGCCAGTAATGCCAAATGTATTTGACGACAATTCAACTGACACAGAAGAAGAACCGCCTGTTGAAGAAGAAGAAGGCGACGGACCTCCGGCCGGCATTTTTAGTGTTACTTCATTTGATGAGTTTGGCGACTTTGAATTCAATCACATTAAAAATGGAGACTATTATTTAGCCGCTTATGTGTTTGATTATATCTGGAATGATGAATCAGGCACTATGGATTTCGAGCCAGTTGCTGTCGGTTTTTATGACCCAAACGGCAGATATACTCCTGCACAATTTACAGTTAACGACGAAGCTATTACCGACTTGGTAATCAGTTTATATGCTCTCGATTTTAACTTCGATTCGAGTTCCACCTTCTTTGAAGATTTTGCGACAACCTATGCGACTATTCAGGAGAACTTTGGAAATAATTTCAAGATTTTGATAGCATTCGGAAGTGATTCAGCTTATGAAGTTGATGAAGAAGAGGTTGCAAAACGAATCAACCAAGCATCGGATATTATGTATCCGTCAGGCAAATCGTCACTTTGGACTTACGGATTCTATTCACCGGATAGCGATAAAGTTTATCTTGGCATTTCTTCCTTTTTAGGGCTTTTCTATTTCGAAGCTGAGTTTGATAGTACCGATTCGATTTCGCCTGCCGAAATGGAAGGTATCACTCCAAGTATGACCATAGATAGTGACGATGCGATTGCATTGGCTCTAGAAAGCGGTGCATCTGATTTTATTGATGAACTTCCGTTTGACGCTTATATCTATGTAGGATATGTACTCGCTGCTGATGTTGAACCTTTGTTAGATGACGAGGATTTTGACTTTGAAGAACTTCCATTCCAAATCAATGGCTCAACTTGGGGAATTACCATAACCGCTGAGTATTACGATGAAATGAAAATGGAATATCAATATGTAACGTATTATTCTGCCATTGATGCTACAGACGGTTCTGTTCTGTATTCTGATGAAATCATCTACACTTCGAATGAGGCAGAGCAATTCGCTCAATCGTTCAGTTTAAATCAGAATTACCCGAATCCTTTTAACCCGACAACAACCATTTCGTTTAATTTACCGACAGCAACCCAAGCTTCTATCAACATTTTTAACGCACTGGGACAAAAAGTAGCTGAAATCGGAAATCAGTTATATAATCAGGGAACACACCAACTTCAGTTTGATGCTTCTAACTTATCATCGGGAACCTACTTTTACCGAATTGAAGCCGGAAGTTTTACAGCTACAAAATCAATGACATTGATAAAATAGTTCAAGCTTGCTGATACAAAAAAGGGATTCAATTGAATC
>SBGQ01000093.1 GCA_006226965.1 bacterium
TGTTATTGATTTGTTATGCACCAAGTTGATTATACGTTTAAAAACAGTTATCAATATGAAATACTATAAACTCAGGTAAACGAAAGCGTTACGTTAAAGAAGAGCAGCAATCGCAGGAATTTTTTTTGCGATTTGTATTGCTACATCGCCTAATTCTTTTATCGATGTTACAAGTTCTGCTTGAGTTAGATTGGTTGATGTTGCCTGTTCAACAACACTTATTAGCTTAGAATACGTCTCGTAATCGTTTGTATTCGGAGTAAGTGTGCTCAACTCTTGAGTTAATAACTTGTTTAGTTGCTCTAATTCGTTTTTGTATTGTTTACTAAAATTCTGATCGGCTTCTTGTGCTTGTTTTTTAAGTCTTTCACGTCGTTGTTCTCTCGTCTCTGCCATAATTTTATTTCTTTGTCGTTAATTGTTTGATTTGTTCGGTAAGCTTTTCGATTTCAGTTAATGCATGATCACTTTTTATGTCAATCTGTCTGCCTGTTTTAATTACTTGGTTTAGGTTTTCAGACGCACTAACTAAAGAGTTAATTATTTCTGCATCAGCTCCGGATAAGCCCACGGTTGAAAGGGCTTGCTGTTGCGCCTCTTTGGTTTTCCGAATGGAAATTAAATAATTCGTTATCGTTAAATTTGCAAGTAATGCATGTTGATAGGATTTGTCGATGCTGTTTAAAAGTTGTGCTTCTTGTTTCAATACAGGTGAAAGTAAACTTTCTCTTTTAATTGCAATTTGAGTATTTACGATATCTAAAAAATCTTGCATATAACTCAAAACTTCGCCGGTGGCTTCAGGTGTAGCTGATTTTCCACCGTCTTCAATCGTTTTGTACAAGGATGGTTCGCCGGTTTTGTAGTTTTTAAGCTCAGAAGCGAGCATGTCATTAATTATGTAGGGCGAATACACCTCATCAATAAATTGATTGATATTGTCTTTGATGTTGTTGAAGTATAATTGCACCATTGCTTTATGAGAATTGTGCAACTCTTGTAAGTCTGTTCCTAATGTTTGGGAGAGAATAATTGTTTCATTTGGTACCGTGGCACAAGAATGTAGAAGAAATACGAATACAATAAATGGTAACGCTCTGATTGTCATAGTCTAATTAATTTTCAGTCTACTTTTAATTTCAATAGTAGACTTTTTTTTATTGAAATACAATTATGATGGATGGTTCTTAAGTTTTTGAATTTTATAATCTTAATGATGAATCATTATTTCAGAATCAGTTATAAAAAAATGGTTCCTCGCTAAGGTATTGGTAAGTAAAATACAAGTCGTATTTATTTAAGTGATAGGTATCCGGGAGAAATACATATTTTAAAGAGAACTTTAAAATACTAAGCGTAAAGGTTTACCGAATGTATTTATAACCTGTTCCGTGCACCGTTATTAAATGGCGCGGATGCGATGGTGAAGGTTCCATCTTTTGGCGTAATCTCAGGATAAAATTATCAACGGTTCGGGTGGTCGGGAGTTCATTTTCATAACCCCAAATATGTGTAAGCAAATCATCTCGCGAAACAACCTGACCAGCGTGCTCATCAAAGAAAAGTAAAATTTCGATTTCTTTATGCGAAAAGCTTAGTTCTTCACCCGTTTTTAAGCGAACTTGCCAAGAAGTCTTGTTAATCACCAAGTTCCCCATTTCTATGGATTCTGCCGTTTCCTCTTTCTTTTCTGAAGAAATAGTTTTTTCATAACGGCGCAAAACGGATTTCACTCTTGCCAAAAACTCACGCAAACTAAACGGTTTTGAAATATAGTCGTCGGCGCCGAGTTCTAAACCTCGAACTTTATCCATTTCTTCTGCGCGTGCCGTAAGCATAATTAAGCCGCAGTTCATGTCGGCTTTCTGAATCAATTTTGCTAAATCGAATCCTGAAATCTCGGGCATCATCACATCTGAAATCACCAAATCAAAAGACTCTTTTTGCAGGATTTCCCATGCCTTTGCTCCGTTTTCAGCCGTAACTACTGCGTACCCTTCAAATTCGAGATTATCAGCTATTCCTGATCTCATTTCCGGTTCGTCTTCAACTACTAAAATGCGTTTACTCATGCCAGTGGAAAATTTAAAATGATTGTTGTCCCGTTTTCGGGTTCACTTTCAACCTGAATGGTTCCATGATACGCTGAAACCATTCGTTTCACCAAACTGAGACCTAACCCGGTTCCTTTTGTTTTTTGTGTGAGTGAATTTTCAATGCGGACAAATGGCTCAAAAATGGATTGCTGCCATTCTCTTGGAATTCCCATACCCGAATCTTTCACGGAAATTCGAACAGTTGACAGTTCCTTTGCCGCATCGATTTGAATATGTTTCTTATCAAGTGAATACTTTACCGCATTATCTAATAAGTTCAACAAAATTTCAATCATATCATTTTTATTTGATGTGATATATAACTGAGTCTCAGGGAGTTGAACATCAAAAGAAAAACCAAGACGTTCCACATAAGAACGATACGAGTCCTCAACCTGAGCTAGAACATCATTTACTGATACCATTTCAGTTTGAAATTCCTTTTTACCGGATTCCAGTTTCGAAAAGTTGAGCACATTATTTATTAAATGTCCGAGTCGTTCAGCTTCTTGCTCAATCACGCGCAAATAATGCTGACGTTTTTCTTCTGTCGGAACACGCCCCAGACTCAAGGTTTCTGCATTCATACGAATGAGTGCCAACGGCGTTTTTAATTCGTGTGAGACATTAGCGACGAAATCTGTTTTTAATTGGGTGATGTGCTGTTCTTTTTTCCAAAATCGGAACAAAAGCCCAAATGTAATCCCCAATACCAGAACTATTAATCCGATAACAAGCCAACTGCGAAAAGAACGTTGAGCGCTAAGCGTTTGAATCTGTTCTGATTCCATTTGCATACGAATGTTTAAACTGGGCGAAAACCAAAACTCACGTTCTATATACGGCAAATCGGCAATGATTTCTCCTTCGCTTAAAATCGTTTTCAAACCCGTTTTTGATCGCTCAATTACTTCGTATTGAATGTAATCGTTGTTTAACAATCGAATCATCGGGAAAAAATCATACCGAATAAACGCCGGATTACTCAACACAAGTAAACGGTTTTCACTTTTCTTTCCTAGAATCAACCACTTTTCTGACTCAAACACGAAGAATAAATCACTTTTAACTGCATTTGATTTCCAAGCTTGCAACGCTTGTTGTATCCAGGAATCTTGTTCTACATATTCACCTGAAATCAACGTAAATGATTCATTTTTATACTGATAAATAGCTTTAAGAGAGCCATCCTGATTTTTTGCGCGATTACTATCAAAATTCGTGATGTAATCGTTTATAAGCTCGATACTTTGTTGATTAACACCCGCCCATAATCCACTTAATTGACGCGCAAACACATTATTTAATAACTGTGCATCTTCTTGTGAACTCAGCCAACTGTGTATGGAAACCATCGAAACGATGCTTAATAAGGCCAAAATCGCTATAAGTCCGATGCGTTTTCCGGTCATTGGTTTTAATGAGTTTGTGTTAGAGCAAAAATGAGCAAATTCGCACCAAATTGAAGTGCTTTCTCACGCAAAGGAGCAGGTGTTTGATGTATTTCAGGGTCAGCCCAACCATCGCTCGGATTCGATTCGTAGGTATAAAACATCACCAACTTCCCTTCAAAAAACAGTCCGAAACCTTGCGGGGCTTTATTATCGTGTTCGTGTACTTTCGGAACACCGTTCGGGAAACGATACGGCGACTGATATATAGGATGGGTAAACGGCAATTCAATCCATTTTTCGTTCGGGAACACACGTTTTGCCAAATTTTGAACGGCATCATTTAAACCGTAGTCATCATCGATATACAAAAAACCGCCGTTGCTTAGGTATTCGCGCAGATTGTCAATTTCCACCGAATTAAGTTCAATAATTCCATGTCCGGTCATAAATGCAAAAGGGTATTTTCGGAGTGATGGAGAACCGATTTCCACATCGTCGTAGCGTTCTGAAATTCTGGCCGGAAATTGTTTATCCACAAATCGAATCAGGTTTTTTAATGATGAAGGATCGTTATACCAATCCCCGCCGCCACGATATTTTATACGTGCAATCTTAATTTCTTCAGACTGAGCGTTACTTGTTGTCGGAAAGAGTAACATCATGTAAAAAAAACAGAAACCGTAAAGCAGGTATTTAATCATCATCTGTATATTCTTTGCAATTCGTTCGGTAAACATCTAATTGGGGTTTCAAATTCTTTGCATTTCGGTTAGTTTACACCGAATACTAGCTTTACACAAGGCTCAATAACAAACTTTGGCTAAAAAATAACGACCATGAAACGTTTCTTACTCATCGTAGTGCTGGCGGGTTTACAAATAGGTACATCGTATGCTCAGAAAAAAACAGTTGAACGTGTTGAGCCCATGCATTGGTGGGCAGGAATGCACAATCCCGAATTGCAAATTATGGTTTACGGGAAAGATGTAAGTTTATACACCGCAAGTGTCGATTATCCAGGATTCACAATCAAATCGCAATTAAAAGGCGATTCTCCGAATTATTTATTCATTTATGCGGAGTTGGAAGCCGACGTAAAACCCGGAACGCTTACCATCAACCTGAAAAACGGAAAGAAGAAAAGCCAGTTTTCGTATGAGTTAAAAGCGCGCAAAGGCTCCGATGGACGCCATTTAGGTTTCGATGCTTCAGATGTGATTTATTTGATGATGCCCGATCGATTTGCAAACGGCGATCCAAACAATGATTCTATTGAAGGAATGCTTGAAAAAGCAAACCGCTCGAACCCGAACGGTCGCCATGGCGGTGACTTAGCCGGTGTTATCAAAAACTTAGATTACATCAAAAATGCCGGAATGACAGCTATTTGGTTCACTCCGATTTTTGAAAATGATATGAAGCCGGAATACGGCGCTTACCACGGTTATGCCGCAACTGATATGTATAAAATTGACCGTCGTTTTGGTACGAATGAAGAATTCAGCCGATTTATTGAATTGTGCCATGAAAATGACATGAAGGTAATTATGGATATGATTCATAACCACATTGGCGATCAACACTGGTGGATGAACGATTTGCCAACAACCGACTGGCTGAATGACAAATCGAAATACGGAAATACCAATTATCGCGGTTCTGCTGCAACAGATCCTTACGCTTCTGAATACGATTACAACAAGTTGGTAAACGGCTGGTTCGTAACAGAGATGCCCGATTTGAATCAGAAAAATCATTTATTAGCTGATTATTTGATTCAAAATACCTTATGGTGGATTGAAGAGTTCGGCATTGACGGTATTCGCATGGACACCTATGTTTATCCTGATAAAAACTATATGGCTCGTTGGGCAAAAGAAGTAATGGAAGCGTATCCGACTTTCAATATTGTCGGAGAAGCTTGGGTAAATACTGTTGCTCATGAAGCGTATTGGCAGCAAAACTATTCCGGCCACAACGATGCCTATAATTCACATTTACCAAGTGTTACCGATTTCCAGATTGAATATGCTTTAGTGGCGGCGTTTAACGAACCGTTCGGATGGAAAACCGGCATCATGCAAGTGTATTACACACTTTCGCAGGACCATTTGTATAACAATCCGATGAAGAATGTGATTTTCCTTGATAATCACGACCTCACACGTTACTTCAACCAAATCGGGCAGAATAAAGCGCATTACAAAATGGCTTATGCGATGTTGGCAACTTTACGCGGAATCCCGCAAGTGTATTACGGCTCTGAATTAATGTTCGGAGAAGCGGGCGGACGCGGAGACGGAAGCAAACGTCCGGATATGCCGGGCGGTTGGGCAGGCGATAAACGCAGTGTATTTACTCCGGATGGCCGAACTGAGACCGAAAATGAAATCTTCAACTACATTAGTGCGATTAATAAATGGAGAAAAGATCGTGTTTCCATTCACGACGGTAAGTTCAAACACTTTGTGCCGTTTGATAATATCTACGTGTATTTCCGATCAACCAATTACGAAACAACGATGGTGGTGGTGAACTTGCAGGAGAAAGATGTGGAACTAGACCCGACACGTTTTGCTGAGATACTTAGAGATTTCACAACGGGTGAAGTTATATTAGAAAATCGCCAAGTTGATGTAACAAAACCGTTTACAGTTAAAGGTAAAACTACAAGTATAATCGAGTTGAATTAATAGGTTTAAGGATTAAGCAAAAGCCATTTAACATCTGTTGAATGGCTTTTGTATGTTATACATATCAATCAACTGCTGCTAATTAATGAATTATTGAATTGAATCTTGTTGCATTCATCTTGAGTTTGATTTACAAATTATCTTATACAACTCATTATCAAATTGAGCACATGGTGTTAAATCTTATCAAAATAGAACCAAATTCAGTTGAAAGCTTATGTATAAGAAAATTCATTTAGTATTCAATAAATCAAAGGTTACATGTAAAGAATAGCGTATTACAATTTGTGACAACTCCAAACGAAGCTATGACATCTTCCCGGAAATAAGGGCGTAATCTCATCTCAGAATACAATTTTATAAAAAGGAGTTGCTATGAAAAAGCACATTAGTATCATCACCGTTGTAGTATTTATGGCTTCATTATCAGTATCTGCGCAAACGAACAGAGAAAAAGCACTAGATAATGCGGTACGGAATATGGAGTTTACATTAAAAAGTAATCATCAGGAGTTAATATCAAGTACACTCATCAATGCTGTGTTATTAGTTAGACGATACGGCGTAGAACGAGCAATGGAATTGAGAGATGAGTTGATTGAGGTAAGCATCAGTAACGAGTCAGCGGCAAATAGATACAAGGCTTGGCTAGTCTTAGAAGTGATGAAAAAGCCTGAAATCTTAGCAGAAGCACCTGTATACGAAATTGAAAATAGTGAAGATGTGTTTACTTATTTGAATGATAAGATTCAACATCTTGCTCTAAAGCAATGATAAAACCAACCAATAAATCATATAAAAAAAGTAAACCGACGGGTGATACCGTCGGTTTTTAGTATTCTTGGTTATGCATACATATAGGTTTTTATTTAGTGTGTTTTTCTCTCTGATTTCGTTGAATCTATTTGCTCAGGTTCATTGGGCAGTTCAGCGTTCGGTATTCACAATGGGTGATAATATAGAGTGGGCGAAAGCTGCGTATAATGATTCTTCTTGGAATTCCATAGAGCTTGGGAAATCTTGGGAAGATCAGGGATATTGGGATTTAGACGGATATGCTTGGTATCGTGTGCACTTGGAAATAAACAATATAAATCCAGACGAATGGTATTGGTTATCGCTTGGTAGATTGGATGATGTTGATATAACGTATTTAAATGGAGTAGAAATTGGCAGAACTGGTATGTTTCCGCCTCAGTATGAAACGGCATATCATGTTTACAGAAAATATTTAGTAAAAGGAGATGCATTTTTAGCCGAAAAAAATATCCTGGCAGTTCGTTTTTTTGACGAACGATTGTCAGGAGGTTGGCTTGAGAATACTTTAAGTATTCAACCGTTTAGTGACGGACCTACCGTTAAAATTCCATTGGTTGAAGGTTGGAGAATTAAGATTGGTGATGATCTGCGTTGGATGGAACCGGAATTTGATGATTCTGAATGGACTCCGATTCAGATCAATCAAAAATGGGAAACTCAGGGATTTAGAAACTACGATGGATTTGCTTGGTATCGATTACAAACAGAAGTTCCACTTAGTTTACCAACAGGATCTATGATATTACATTTGGGTAAAATCGATGATGCCGACCAGGTATATGTGAATGGAATTCTAATTGGCGGAATAGGAGTTTTTGACGATGCACAAGTACATTTTAATTCTCAAGATTATCAGATTGAGCGGGTATATGAATTGCCGGACTTTTTGATAATACCAGGAAGTGATGTCTTTATAGCCATTCGAGTTTTTGACGGGTTAGAAACAGGAGGGATGTATGAAGGATATCCGTATTTAGAAATAGTGCCTCAATCGTACGAAACACGTTCAACGCTAGAAAAATTGTGGAGTGCTATTGCGGCACTTTTTAAAACTATCTATAAAGCCCTCATGCGCTTGTTTTAAATAAAGTTATATTTTAATTAAATAAGATTTAGATAGGGTGTTTATT
>SBGQ01000049.1 GCA_006226965.1 bacterium
TTAAAATAATATTGATGTTAAAAATGTTAATCAAAAAGAAATATTTGCATTAAAATGTTTTGTCTAAAAATCAAAAAGACTTATTATTGAATAACCCTCAACTCATAAAATTCGCAATCGAAATGAGTAAAGCTTATAGACGTTATGACACTCTCGCTGCGGCGAGATTCACTTCAAATGAACTTCAAGATAAAGTTGGCGAGCCAATCAACATATTGGCAATTTTTGGTGATAATACACTTCACCCGGAAACCTTAAAATCTCGTTTACCAAAGAACATTTGGAAAGAGTTCAAAAAGACTTTGTATGATGGTGAGCCTCTCTCGCTTACCGTAGCTGATGCCGTAGCTCTTGTAATGAAAGATTGGGCTACTGAAAAAGGCGCTACTCACTTTACTCACTGGTTCCAGCCATTAACCGGTTCTACTGCTGAAAAACATGATAGTTTTATTACTCCAAACCAAGGTGGCGGAGCGGTTGCGGAATTCTCTGGAAAAGATTTGATTCAGGGTGAGCCTGATGCATCCAGTTTTCCTTCAGGTGGTTTGCGTGCAACGTTCGAAGCACGTGGTTACACTGCTTGGGATCCAAGTTCACCTGCATTTATCGTAGAATCTCCAGCGGGTGCTGTTCTTTGTATTCCGACAGCATTCGCATCATGGAAAGGCGAAGCATTAGATACCAAAACTCCATTATTACGTTCAGACCATGCTATTGACAAAATAGCTATGAAAACCATGGAGTTGTTTGGTGAAACCGAAGTGAAAAAAGTATTCTCAACTGTAGGTTTCGAACAAGAATATTTCTTAGTAGACGAAGAGTTTTATTATCGTCGCCCCGATTTAATTACTAGCGGACGTACTTTGTTTGGTACCAAACCGCCACGCGGACAAGAATTAGAAGATCACTATTTCGGTTCAATTCCTGATCGTGTATTAGCTTGCATGATTGATGTAGAAAAAGAGCTATACAAATTAGGCGTACCAGTAAAAACTCGTCACAACGAAGTAGCTCCGGCGCAGTACGAAATTGCTCCTATTTACGAAACAGTAAACATCGCCGCTGACCATCAGCAATTAACGATGTCTGTATTGCAGAAATCTGCTCGTAAATTCGGTTTTGTATGTTTATTACATGAAAAACCATTTGCAGGCGTAAACGGATCCGGTAAGCATTCCAACTGGTCTTTAGCAACAGATACTGGTATTAACTTATTCGAGCCGACTGATAATCCACACGAGAACAAAATGTTCTTGTTCTTCGCAACAGCAGTAATTAAAGCGGTTTACGATCATCAGGATTTATTACGTGTTGCCTGTGCCAGTGCCGGTAACGACCACCGTTTAGGTGCGAACGAAGCTCCGCCTGCAATCATGTCTATTTTCTTAGGTGAACAATTAGACGATGTATTCCAGCAATTAATTACTGATAAACCAAAATCTTCCAAACAATCCGGTTTATTAGGCTTAGGAACCAATGTAATTCCTCATATTTCTAAACATGCCGGCGACCGTAATCGTACTTCGCCATTTGCATTTACAGGTAACAAATTTGAATTCCGTGCTGTTGGTTCCAACTTCTCAGTTTCAATGCCTGTTACCATTTTAAATACCATTATGGCAGCGTCTTTAACTGAGCTCAATGCGTCATTAGAAGCAGAGTTAAAAACAGGTAAAGATTTTGATGAAGCCTTATTAGCAGTACTAAAGTCAGCGCTTGTTGATAGCTATAAAGTGGTGTTTAACGGTGATGGTTATTCTCAGGAATGGCAAGATGAAGCTGCAAAGCGTGGTTTATTAAACCGCAAAAATACCTTGGAAGCCCTCCGTTACATGGTTACTGATAAAAACGTGAAGTTATTCGAACGTCTAGCAGTATTGAACCATGATGAGTACCATGCTCGTTACGAAATCATGTTAGAGCAGTATTTTAAAACCATCAATATTGAAGCTGAAACAACACAAACCATCGCAAAAACGATGATTTTACCTGCCGCTGTTCGTTTCTTTAACGAAGTGGCTGCTGTTGCTGATCGCGGTTCATCACTTGGTCTTAAAACTACCGGTGCATCTCACATTCTAGGCGAAGTAAACGACTTAGTAAACGACCTCGTGGTTAAGTTAGATGCCTTGGTTAAAGTGAATGCTGACTTAGGCGGTGATTCTATTTCTGAGAAATGTGACCACATGTACACCAATGTGATTCCAGCGATGAATGAAGTTCGTTCAGTTGCTGACCGACTCGAAAAAGTTGTTGCTGATGACTATTGGCCATTGCCAACGTATCGCGAAATGTTATTCGTAAAATAATTAAGACTCAATTTCTTAATTAATCCTCCAATAGATAAAGTCCTGTATCTGAAACATGCAGGGCTTTTTTTTTGAATAATATGTTCACGCAGAAAGTGCGGTCTCTATATATCACTAAGAAAAGCCCCGAAAGTTTTTAAATATTTTTTTTGATGAATGTGAGTATTTCAAAGGATTTCATCAAAAAAAGGGAATAATGATGATAAGTATAATGACAATGCAGTGTTTCAGAGCCTTATTAAATACTTTTCATGTGACGATAATGAGAAGACATGATTGAACAGGTGTAAACGTGTACATCTGCATTCGGTATAGAGATCATTCAATCAAAAATCTACCATCTGAGATGAGATCAACCATCAAAAATCAGAAATAATTACAATCCGACATCCGACATCCGACATCCGACATCCGCCATCCGCCATCCGACATCCGCCATCCGACATCTAAACTTTTGGCAACCTAACAGTAAATAAAGTGCCTTTTCCCGATTCTGATTTTACAGTAATTGAACCGTTATGAAGTGTAATAAAAGCTTTCACAATAGATAATCCCAAGCCTGTTCCGCGCTCGTTTTTAGTTCCGGAACGTTGATAACTGCTAAATTTCTCAAACACAAAAGGTAATTGAGTCGAATCAATGCCAATTCCGTTATCGCGAACAGTAATTATATAATCAAAATCATCTTGCGCAAGTGAAACAATCACTTCGCCGTGTTCTTGAGTAAATTTTAAGGCATTTGAAATTAAATTGGCGATTGACTGTCTAATTTTAGGTTCATCAATGGTGGCTTTGGCTTCACGAATGGGCGATTCCAATCGAATGGAGATGTTTTTTTGCTTAGCCGTGTAGCTGAACTGTTCAACTTCCTCAGAAATGATTTTTATCAAGTTTACATCACTCAATTGGAGTTCGATTTTTCCTGATTCTAGTCTGGCGGCATCCAATAATGTATTTACAATAGCCAAAAGGTTTTCGCCGCTTCGAATCATAACATCGGCAATGGTTTTAATTTCTTCTGGTTCTTGATCCGGAACTTCCTGTAAAATTTGTGCCAATCCGATAATATTTCCTAAGGGATTTCTCATATCGTGAGAAACTATACGAAGCACTTCATCTTTTTGAGTGTTAAGTTCTTTTAGGTGAAGATTCGTTTCATTTAGCTTATCAACTAAGGAGAATTGTCGGTCTGAATAAATTTTTAAACGACACAGATTCTTTGATTTTAATATGAGTTCCGTTACGTCGTAAGGTTTTTTTAAAAAGTCGATAGCTCCGATTTCCAAACCTTTTAAAGCCATGTTTTGGTCTTGGTTCGCTGAAATAAAAATGAACGGAAGATTGCTGTTCATTTCAATTTCTTTGGCTCTGTTATAGACCTCAAAACCGTCAATATCGGGCATCATTAAATCACATAAAACCAATGTGTAACGGTTTTTTTCGAGCATTTCTAACGCTTCAAATCCGTTTTGAGCTTCATCTACATGTAAGCCGGGGAGTTCGTCTTCTAAGTCTAACCGTAACAAGGTTCGGTTATCATCCAAATCGTCCACAATCAAGACATGGAAGTCATTATTAGAGATTGGCAGAAGTAAACTTTCGTTATCCATGTTATGTTACTTAGAATTTTTTGAAGCAGACGGTATGTAAATATTAAATGTACTGCCTTCATTTAAAGTCGATTGAACGTCGATTTCGCCACCCATTTCGAACATCATTTTTTTAGAAATTGCCAAGCCTAAACCCGTGCCTCCACGGTTTTGTTCAGAATCGGTATCAACTTGTTCAAAAACATCAAAAATCACACTCAGTTTATCTGATTTTATTCCGATTCCGGTGTCTTTTACAGATACTTTTGAGTAATGATTTCCGCTGAAAAACACCTCACTTAAACGTATGGAGACCGAACCTTCATCCGTGAATTTTATACCATTCCCGATTATGTTAATCAAAACCTGGCGTAATCTCATAGGGTCTGATTTTACAAAAGTGGCTTCACTTGGTTCAAATACTAAATCGATATGTTTTTGAGATGATAAAGGTTCTAACTCTTCTACAACCGAGGAAATCTGCTCATTCAGATTAAGTTGTTTCATGTTGTAGGATATTTTTCCGGCTTCAACTTTTGAGATATCTAATACATCGTTTATGAGTTTTAGCAAGTTCATCGCGTTTCGTTGAACCGTTTCAAGCGCTTTAAAACTTTGTTCATCTAATACGTTTTCAGCTTTTCTGAGCACCCTGCGCGTAAAACCAATAATCGAGTTTAAGGGTGTTCGTAATTCGTGCGACATATTCGCTAAGAACAAGGATTTTGACTTACTTGCAGCTTCGGCTAAATCTTTTGATTCCAATAAAGAGTTTTCATATCTGCGTCGTTCAAGCGCAGATGTAACGTGTTGCGCCACAAATGTTAATACTTCCAAATCTCTTTCAGAAAAGGCATTCGTATCGGTGTACGATTGAACAGCCAAAACGCCGATAACTTTATAAGCTGAACGAAGCGGTACGCCTAAGAACTGTTTTGACGGCGCCCCGACTAAATCAAAAACCTTGGCATCAATCATATCCAACAATTGCTGCTCATTTATCAATAAGGGTTCGCCGGTTCGCAAAATATATTCGGTTACTCCGTTCCCCGGTTTTTTGGGTAGGGCAACTTTATCGAAAGCATCTTCCAGATAAGAAAAAGAAATTAAATCCTTTAATTCATCGTATTCAGCGATGTAGAGATTTTCCGCATCCATCAATTCGTTAATAATGCGATGGATTTCTTCGAAAAATTGTTTGATATCACGCAGAGAATTTGAGCGGTCGGCAATTCGGTATAACGCCGCTTGTAGAATTTCAGCTTGTTTGCGTTCTTCAATATCAAGTACAACGCCTTCCACATAACCTTCACGCGGATAAAACTTAGCAGAAATAGAAGCCCAGAATATAGAACCGTCTCTTCTCCGTAATTGAACTTCCATTTCGTCCAAAACACGCTTTTTTTGAAGAATTGTTCTAAGTGTTAACCAATCGTATTTATCGCGATACAAACTGTGATTCTGAATTTGGCCGAACGTCTCAAATCCGAAAATTTCCAACCCTTTTTTGTTCACATTCAGAAAACTGCCATCACTTATATTGATACGATACATTCCAACCATCGAGTTTTGAAACAGATTTCTAAATTGTTCTTCACTTTCTTGAATACGTTGAACTTGTTCTTTTCTAATGGTGATGTCCGAAATTAAACAGTCTGCATAACGGACAGCTTGATTTTGATCTAATAAAATGGCTACTGAAAGTTGCGCCCAAAACGTAGTACCGTCGTTTCTGCGAATTAGAATTTCATCATTTATATATCGATTTCCGTTTCTGATGCTATCCAAAATCTCATCTTTGTTCGATGAAATTACATGTGTACTCAGTGGGTTTGTGCCCATTAAAGATTCGGCAGATTCGTAACCTAATAAACTGGTTAATGCTTTATTGGAATAGGTAATACCGATGTCAGGAACTATTCTGAAAATGCCTTCTGTGATATTTCGATTGATGGAAGCCAACATTTCACGGCTTTCATGCAATTCGTTTTGAATGCGCTCACGTTCTTTTATTTCATCGAGTGCCTGTTTCCGTAAATCTTTAATCTTTTGAAGATGTCGGTGCGTGTCGGTTATATCCTGAATAGTGAAAACTAAATAAGCACCGATTTTTTCGTCGAAATTTCGCGTTAATGTAGTGTTTTGAATGCGGTAGCTACCGTCAGGTAATTGCGCAGGAAGAAAATTGGGGTGTAATTGCGATGAAAAAATTACCGAAGGGCCGCCGTTAATCACTTCTGTTATTCGGGCGATGTAGTTTTTTTGAGTGAGATTAGGATAAAGTTCTGTTATGATTTCACCTTTAACTTCTTCTCGTTTTTTCCCCGTCCAAAGTTCTAGTTTTTTATTCCAAAACAGGATTCTTAATTCGGTATCAGTTATAAAAATACCAACCGGTAATTGTTCTAAAACACTAAAATCAACTGTTTTGACTGAATCAGGCATATGATTATTAAAAAGCGCTGGCGATTAACATGTCAATTTCTCTGTACGGCCTATCGAACATCTCAGAAAGTGATTTTTTGGTGATGTGCTTTCTATATGAATAGGTTCCATTTCTTAGAGCAACATTATTCCAAAGGGCTTGCTCAATTCCACCCTGATCACCGATATCAATTAAAAAAGGAACTATTACGTTATTTAGCGCAACAGTTGATGTTCGCGCCACCGTTGACGGGATATTCGGAACACAGTAGTGCGTAATACCATATTCTGTATAGGTTGGCTTTGCAATGGTTGTCTGACGCGAAGTTTCTATACATCCGCCTTGGTCGATTACTGTATCCACGATTACTGTTCCGGGTTTCATTTGTGAAACCATATCGGCTGTTACCCAGCATGGTGCACGGTGTCCTTCTTCCATAACGGCACCAATAACAACATCGGCTTGTTTTATGGCAGAGGAGATATAGGAAGGATTGGCAACAGCTGTAATTACTCTTCGGTCGAGTGTGTTTTCTAAATGGCGTAACTGAGCCAGGTCATTATCCAATACAAATACTTGTGCGCCATAGCCTAATGCCGTTCTTGCCGCGTATTCAGCTATAATTCCGGCACCTAAAATCACCACAACAGCAGGCGGTATTCCGGAAATTCCTCCTAATAATATTCCTTGTCCTTGTTGACGCGTTTCCAAATAATGCGTCGCAATTTGAATGGATAGCAATCCCGTAATTTCGTGCATCATGCGCACAATCGGGAAAGTATGGCTTGCATCCTGAATAAATTCAAAACCGATTCCGGTAATCTGCTGACTAATCAAATAATCAAAAAAATCTACTTTTTGATTGCCCAAGTGCAGCGCAGATAATAAAATTTGATTGCGTTGTAACAGTTTGGTTTCTTCCGCATTAGGAGGAGCCACTTTGGAAATCAGCTCGGACTTCTTGTACAATTCTTCTGTGGAATAAACAATGTGCGCACCTGCATCAGCATAGTCCTGATCGCTATAGTTAGCTTGCTTTCCGGCACCTTGTTCAACATACACTTCATGTCCGTTCGCTGTAAGAATCGTTGCGCCGCTTGGAGTAATGCTTAAACGATGTTCATTGGCTGCCTGTTCTCTGGGAACGCCAATTTTTAAAGATATTTGCGAATTCGTTTTACTTAATCGTTTTTCCAGCGTTTTTAAGCCGAAGTCAATCGCTATATTTGAGGGATTAATAATCTCCATGCCCCTGAAAATCTTCTATTTCGGAATGTTAAACCAGTAGGCTAATGTAGCAATTGAAACTTAGAAAACACAGGATTCACAACGATGATTCAAGCAAAAAAATCACTGGGACAAAATTTTTTGAAAGATGAGAACATCATCGGAAAAATCGTGAACAGTTTATTTGCTACAGAAGACGATTTAGTAATTGAGATTGGGCCTGGAACGGGCGCTTTAACCCGACATCTGTACAAACGGTATCCCAATTTTGTAGCAATTGAGCTGGATGAACGGGCGGAAGAAGTGTTAAAACTGGAAATGCCGGATTTAGAAATCATCCATAGTGATGTGTTGAAGGTCGATTTTAAATCACTCCGAAAAAAAGAAAATCAGCGAATTTTTGTGATTGGGAATATCCCGTATTACATCACCAGCCCGATTTTATTCCATGTTTTCGACCAAGCCGTTGAAATAACACAATCCGTTTTAATGATGCAATTAGAAGTGGCGCAACGTTTAGCAGCTGATAAACGAACCAAAGACTATGGCATACTAACAGTACAGACGCAGTTTTTTTCTCAGGCAGATTTCTTATTTAAAGTTCCGCGACAGGTTTTTCATCCTGTTCCGAATGTGGATTCAGCAGTAGTATCATTTAAAATGAACCAAGGCTTAAACGCAGCAATTGTACCCGGATTTAAAAAAGTGGTTCGAATGGCATTCAATCAACGAAGAAAAAAATTGTCGAATGCGCTAAAAGGTTTGGGTGTGGAATTATCGCCTGCGGAACAGTTTCTAGATAAGCGAGCCGAGGAATTAACAGTTGATGATTTTATCGAATTAACGCGCTTATTAGGCTTTAATTAGCACCAATTTTCCCTGCAATTTCAGAAGGATAATCCACATCTTCACGCAAACCCATTAAACGGTGCGTTATGGTTCCGTTTGATTGGATGACTTGCGTTTGTGGAATAGAAGTAACCTCATATTTTTTGCCGATTGAGCCGTCTTGGTCGAAAACAACGGTAAAGTTATACCCGTTTTTAGATAAATAATCTTTTACTTCGAACTCAGAACCCGACCAATTTAGACAAACAACAACGAGTTTTCCGCCTTTTTTAGCTACGTTTTCATTGAGTTTGTTCATGTAAGTCAATGAGTTTCTGGAAAGGGGATGATTGTAAGCCCAAAAGTGCAAAACCGTTGCTTTACTTTTTACCGGAATGGAAACAGAAGTACCGTTTACATCATTTGCAGTTGCTTCAGGTGCTTTTTTTTGAAGATTATCCCATAAATAAGTGCTTCCGCAAGACATCAGTAAGAGAAATAAAAAGAGATAAGAAAAACGAAATTTCATGGTGCTTACTTCCAAAGTAGAGTTCCTGCTTTTGTGATTGTTGTGGAATCACTAAGCGATTGAATGTAAAGAAAAGGAAAGTCAAATGACGTTTCCACAGGTTTAAATTCTTTGATAAATAGAGGAGTTTCAGCATCGGAACGTTTAACATGTAGTTCGTTTGATTTTGCTCCGGTTACAACCAATACTTTTCCAGATTCTGATTCAATAAAACCACTGTGATTGTAAATGTCTGAAATCCCTACTTGGATGCTTCCGGTTTTATTTAACGCCCAAAAATGGTCGCGAACCATATAAAATGTAATTGAACCTTGCTCAGATTGCGCCGCAACTACACCTGAGTGATTCACAAAAGTATTTCCTTGTTTGTTTTCTATTTGAACAACCGTTCCGGCGGGCGCAAAAACATGAATGTGAGGATACGTTTCTAACACGGATTCAGAACGTAATTCATCTGAAATAAGGGCATTAGAGCCCGTTTGCTTAACATCTAAAGCATAGTGATTTTTCAGTTTCTTTGGGAATTTCCATTCAATTTTTGCACTGGTTTCAGATGAGGATTCGATAAACACAGAGCTGGATTTTGTTCTGATGATAATGGTATCAGATTCAGCTAAGTTTTTAGATGCGTGGATGTTAGGCGAGGAATAATAAGTTGCTGCCGAACATGACATCAAAAAGAAAAGAATCCAAAAGTGGCGTAAATAGTTCACGTGTTTTTTGTTTAAAATCTGCGCGGAAAGATAGGTTTTTTACTGATTAAACCCGAAAATGATGCTTTACAAATAGGGTTAGCAGTTTCAAGCGGTCGGAAAAATCAAAAAAGGTTCGACAAAGTTTTTTAATCGTTTTCGGTGTAATTGAGCTTCGTAAAGTTTTTTTACATCGTCCAGATTATCAACATCATATATGCTTAAATCGTGGCGAATTGCTTTAAAACGAGGTAAACGAAGTGTATAGCCGGCTTTAGTTCGTTTGTTTAATTGCACTTCTTCAAATTCGAGTTCAATTACAATTTGCGGTTTTAAACCCAAAGTAGGACCAAAACGATCCAGAATAATTCCACGAATTTCTTTGTTCAACCATCTGAGCTCATCGTCCGTGTAACCGCCATACGCTTTTCCAATCGGGACGAAGTAGGGTTCTTCATTTTTTTTATGATGATTGGCCCGAATTCCCAATGTAAAATCGGAATAATAACCGCCTCGTTTGCCGCTTCCGGCATGGGCGTATAATAAAACGGTATCCAAGCTTCCTGCGGGTTCTTTTACTTTAATCCATTGGTTGCCACGTTGGCCAAATTCATAGGAAGAATCCGTTCGTTTAAGCATTAAACCTTCATTTCCGTGCTCTCGTGCGATATCGAATCTGGATTTAACATCGTCTAAAGTTTGAACCGAATAGCTAAGTGAAATAGGAAGTTTATGCGTTACCGATACTGTTTCTAAATACAATTTTCGTTCTGAAAGTGTTTTTTTGATGAGCAATTCTTTGCCTTCTGCCAGTATATCATAAGCGATAAAAGCAACCGGAAATTCATCTAACAGGGCTTTGGTCGGTTTCTTAACTCCCATTCGTTTTTGCAATAACTGAAACGGTAGGATTTCATCATCTTTGAATACGATAATTTCACCATCCAAAATGAGTTGGTCTAAACCACGATTCAGAAAAAATGATTGAAGTTCCGGAAAGCTTTCAGTTATCGGATTTAAATCACGAGAGAATAATTCAACTTTGCCATCAGCAATATGTGCCTGACATCGCATCCCGTCAAATTTTTCTTCACAAATAAAGCCTGAAAAATCAGTAATTTGAACGGTGTGTAAAGGACTCGCTAACATAAAAGCCAAAGGTTTAAAAAAGCTGAACTGTACTTCTTGTAAAGTGTCTTTGCCGGAACGTTCCAAGGTTTTTTCTAGGGACCCGGTTAGCATGTGCGCATAACGAATGTCTTCCAAAGGCTGCGAAAAAGCCGACGCAATTGCACGCAAAATGCTTTTTTCTTCGAACCCAATCCGTAGTGAATACTGGTGCATGACTCGGATAGCGTATTTAATTTCAACGGGAGTTAAGGTTGACCAAAGCCTGTGAAGTTCTCGAAGTTTTTCTTCTTTCGATTTGATATCAGCCAGATGAACAAAGAAAGCGGCAATTTCTGATAAAGAATGTAGTTCTGGGCTTCTTTTTTGGATGCCGATCGGCCAGGCTTCCATCAATTTTTCGATAGCTTCAGAAGATGACCCGGTTGCTGTTTTACAAGCTCGAAAAACATAATCATAGTCGAGTTCCAAGAAGGCACAAGCGGCTTCAGCAATGGTTTTGTGTCCGATTGAAAGGCGTTTTTTTTCGATAGCTGCAAATGCACCTTCACCGAAGAAACGAACCGCCAGTTTTTGATTGGCGCTATCCGGTAATGATTTCAAATAGTAAGCACAGATTTCAGCTTTTTCCGAATTACTTCGTGTGTCGGCGATGAGTTGCGCCGTTTCTGCAAAATGTTTAAAACTGACGATATAATCGGATTCGCTCATGAATCTTCTCCGCGCTCATGCTCTCCCAATGGCTGTGCGTCAAATCCATTTTTCTGTAGGAAGTAACAAACCATATCAGGGTTTGGGCTGTGAGTGATGTAGGTTTTTTTGGGTTTAAGCTGCTCTACTACACGTAATAATTCATAAAAGTCTATATGATCTGAAAGTGGAATTCGAGCATCAATAATCATTTGCTGACGGCGAGCTTCCAACGCTGCCCAACCGGAAACATAGGCTACTTTTTGTTTGCTGATTTTTTGAACGCTGCCAGAATCCAATGCATTGGAAGGTATAATTAATGCTCTGCCTTGATGCGAGCTATCGCCCAATTTTTTGTAATTACCCAAATGGAATCCATACTGCTCGTACACCTTGCATAATTCGAATCCGGCATCATGAATCGTCATTGGTATTTCTGCTTTGGCTAAAGCGTGCATCACTTCCTGACCTTTTCCCAAATTGTAAGCCAAGAAAATGGGTGTATAACCGTTGTTAAGATGCTTTTTTGCAAAATCAACTATTGATTTATCTAAAAATTCCTGCGGTTTCCATTTATAAATGGGTAAACCGAAAGTGGCTTCAGCAATAAAAATATCAATAGGTTTTTCGGGAAAAAAACAGCCTTCGCTAACTGGTGAAGCCGGGTATTTAAAATCTCCCGTGTATAATAAGTTGCCTTTTTCAGATTCAATGAAAATTTGTGCTGAGCCTAGAATATGCCCGGCAGGAAAAAGAGTAATTCGTGCAACATCGGTTTCAAACGGAGTATAGAAATCTAGTTTTTCGTAATCGCCTTTAAAACCTCGGGCAATCATCAAATCTATTGTAGCCGGACTCGCTAAAATCGGTCGTTTTGTTTTGTGTGGAACGTGATCGGCATGTGCGTGCGAAATTACTTGGATAAGATGCTGTGAAAAACGCGTATCTAAGCCAATTTTAAGCTCAGGAAGTACAATTCCGTGTCCGTGCGCATGTTCCAGTTCAAATTGAATCATGCAGTCAAAATAGGAGTTTGAATGAAAAATCTGTACTCAAAAAAGATTAAATCGTAAAATACAGAACGGCAAAAGTTGCTAAGCCCATCATAAGAAAAAGAGCTCCGGTTCTTTGGAAAAATCGTTCGAGTCCTGCAGGATTCGCTTTCCAAAATGTTCTGAATGATTCCCAATTCACCAAAATTCTTCCGAAAATGAACATCATGCTGAAAATCCAGATTGTATAAACTAAATTGACCCACGAAAAAGGAGAAAAGGATAGAATTAAACTCACAACGGTAAACAGGAAGAGATAACGAAGTGGACGAATAGCTTTCGCAGGAGCTTTTTCATCATCCAAAGAATCTCTGGTAGATGTAGAAATAGACGTCGGGCTAAACATCCAAATAAATCCCTGAATGCTAAAAAGTGCAGACAGGAAGAAGTAATACAAGATAAACCACTTTAGAGCAAAGGCTTCCATCAAGAAGATTGTTTAACCAAATCGGTTGGAACACAACTTAAAATATGGTCTCGCAATGCGTGAAGCATTTTGTTTTTAGTATATAAACGACCAAAAACCATTTTTACATTTCTTCCCAATTGTCGGTTCGAGAATGTTCTTACGTGTTTTTTTTGTGTTTCTGATAATCCGCTGTATGTGAGGTATGGCAGAATAGTCATTCCTTTACCTTGATCTACAATTCGGATTAAGGTTTCGAGGTTTCCGCTTTCAAATTGAACATTACGATCGCGCTGTGATTTTACTTTTTTACACAAATCGATGGATTGATCACGCAAACAATGTCCTTCGCTGAGCAACCACATTTGATCTGATTCAAGGTCGTCCAGTTCGAGCGATTCTTTCTTTAAGAGCGGATGATTTTCTGATAAGTACACATCGAAGGGTTCGAAATACAAACTCAATTCTTTAAACTGATTTCCGGGAAGCGGTGTGCCGATAATACCGGCATCTAACTGATCGTCCTGCAATTTGCTGAGAATATCTCTGGTAAGTAATTCTTCAAAAATGAGCTGAATAGTAGGATATTTTTCAGTGAATGTGTGTAAAAACAAGGGGATTAAATTGGAAGCAACTGTCGGGATAATTCCGATTCGGAACGTTCCTTCCATTTCATCTTTGTTGGATTCAATGATGGTTTGAATATGCTGAGCTTCTTTTAAAACGATGCGAGCTTGTTCAATAATTTTAGCTCCGACTTCTGTCGGGATAACAGGTTGTTTGCTTCGGTCGAAAATAACAACACCTAACTCGTCTTCCAGTTTTTGAATTTGCATACTGAGAGTCGGCTGAGTAACAAAAGACTTTTCGGCTGCCGTTGCAAAATGTCGATAGGTATCAACCGCAACGATATAACTAAGTTGTGTAAGTGTCATTATAAATCAAACTAGATGTAATCAAACAGGCTCTAATTTACGTGAAAACCCAAGTTAATTCATTGAAAAGTTCAAGGCTTGCATAACTTTAGGAAAGTAAGGCTGAAACGTAAAATTATGTTTAAAATTTAGGCTGCTTCGCTTGTCTTGCATATTTTCCATTAAGCAATTCTTGATTTGAACCATGATAAAAAGTTTGAGAATTATCGTACAGGGAAAGGTACAGGGCGTTGGTTTCCGTTACTTTGCTTATCAAAAAGCAAATGAGTTGAACCTTACCGGTTCAGTCGAGAATTTAGATGACGGATCGGTAAAAGTGATAGCAATCGGACAAAATGAAAAATTGAGCGCATACATTCACCTATTAAGAGAAGGGCCGCCATTTTCTAGAGTTTCATCCGTTAATTTTGATGAAATTGAATATTCGTTGGAACATAATTCGTTTAAAATTGTTAGGTCGTAAGTTATGGTTAGGATGTTTACGGCAATTCCAGTTGAGGACAGTCTTAGTAAAAAATTAGCGCAGGTTCGAACTGACTTAAAAGGAGCCCAGTGGGTTTCTCCTGAGCAGTTTCATATTACCCTAGTTTTTATGGGTGATGTGAACGTATATCTGTATCGCCAAATTCGTCAACAGTTAAAAGCAATCGATTTTAAATCCTTTGAAATAAAAGTAGAAGGAATAGAACTGTTTTACGATGCACAAGGTGAACCAACTGTTTTATATGCAAAAGTTCACGAGTCAGAAGAAATTAAAGCTCTTCAATTAGAATTGGCGAATTTAATCAGCATGTTCCATCCGAATCTGAAACTCGTTCATTCTTTTCATCCACACATTACCTTGGCACGTTTACATAAAACGCCAAAGGAAGAAGTAGAGCAATTTGTGTCCTATTTCCGGAATCATGAATGTTGTAAAACAGAGGTAAAAGAATTCAATTTGTACTCATCTCGAACAACGCCAATCGGAAGTGTTTACACCAAATTAGAGTCTTATGAATCGATTCCGAAAGAAGAACTCGATTATTCAGATTATCAGATATTCTAGATGAAAAAACGTGTTTTATTGATTACCGGTGCAAGTAAAGGAATTGGACTTTCACTGGCAAAATCGGCGCTTGAGTCAGGCTTTGACGTGTATAATTTTAGCAGGACTGAAGGCGATTTTACTCATCCCAATTTGCATTTTATTCCGATTGATTTAGTTGATACAATTTCGGCAGTTGCAAAAGTCGATTCAGTACTAAAAAGTCTGCAGCTAAAAGATTATGATACCATAGGTTTAATCAATAATGCCGGAGTTTTGGAACCCATGTATCCGATGGGAAAAACATCCAAACCGGAATTAATTGAAGAGCATTTTTCCGTTAATACGATTTCTCCGATAGCATTATCTGAGCTGTTTATTCATGAGTTAAATCGAATAGATACTTACAAGTTTATTTTAAACGTCGGTTCCGGTGCCGCTGATTATCCATATGAAGGTTGGGCGAATTATGGAGCTTCAAAAGCAGCGTTGCATTATTTCACCAAAACAGTTGCGCTCGAACAAAAAAAAGTTTCTAATCCTGTTATTCTGGCATTATTCAATCCCGGAAGAACAAATACACAGATGCAAACTCAAATCAGAAGCGCATCACAAGAAGATTTTCCGTTCACAGAGAGTTTTATTCAAGCTTATGAGCAAGGAAAACTCAACTCGCCGGATGTTATGGCTGAGGAGCTCATCAAGAAAATAAATAACAAAACGATTTTACAAGGTGACGAGATTAGTCACAAGGACTTGTTAAGTTAATTCAAAATTGCAGCCTGCATAAAATACTTTTCAACAAATCGACGATTTTCAGGACTTGGTAAATCGAGCACAAAATCAAGAGTGAAAAACCCGAAGATTTGTATTAATATGTGGGCTTCTGATTCATCTTTTCAGGTACTTTGTTCGTCTCATGAAATTCTCGCATCTACATACACATACCCAATTTTCTCTGCTCGACGGAGCCGCGTCCATCAAGAAGTTATATGCAAAAGCTATAAAAGATAATATGCCTGCGATTGCCATAACCGACCACGGAAATATGTTCGGTGTGTTCGATTTTGTGGCTGAGGCATACAATCATAAAGATGCAAACGGAAATCCATTAGTTAAACCAATTGTAGGTTGCGAATTTTATATAACGGAAGACCGACACAGAAAATCGTTTTCGAAAGAAGATAAAGACCCGCGTCACCATCAACTCTTTTTAGCAAAAAATGAAATCGGGTATAAAAATCTGGTGAAGATGACTTCACTTGGATATATAGAAGGGTTGTATTCAAAATATCCCAGAATTGATAAAGAATTGGTTTTAAAACACCATGAAGGATTGATTGCTACTACTTGTTGTTTAGGTGCTTTGGTGCCGCAAACGATTTTGACCAAAGGCGAAGCAGAAGCGGAAAAAGAGTTTTTGTGGTGGTTAGATATTTTTGGTGAAGACTATTATGTAGAATTGCAACGTCACGGAATTGGCGAACAGGAAAAAGTGAATGAAATTCTGCTCAAATTCGCGAAAAAGCATAATGTGAAGATTATTGCAAGTAACGACTCGCATTATGTTGACCAGCAAGATGCCAACGCCCACGATATTTTGTTATGTATCAACACGGGCGAAAAACAAAGTACTCCAGGTTTTGATGATTTTATAAACGATGATACACAGGTAAAAAACCGACGCTTTAAATTTCCGAACGATCAGTTTTTCTTTAAAACAACTGAGCAAATGAGCAAAACCTTCGGGGATTTGCCGCAAGCGATTGACAATACCAACGAAATTGTAGACAAAGTAACTGCGCTTAAGTTAAAGCGAGACATTCTTTTACCGAACTATCAGGTTCCGATTGAATTTACATCACAGGATGATTATCTCGTTCACTTAACATGGCAAGGCGCCAAACAACGTTATTCAGAACTAACTCCAGCCATCGAAGAACGCATTAATTTTGAATTGCATACCATTAAAACGATGGGATTTGCGGGTTACTTCCTCATCGTATCAGATTTTATAAAAGCGGGGCGTGATTTAGGCGTTTTCGTGGGTCCGGGACGTGGTTCGGCTGCCGGAAGTGTGGTGGCTTATTGTATTGGAATCACGAATATAGACCCGATGAAGTACGGTTTGCTGTTCGAGCGTTTCTTGAATCCTGATCGTAAATCCATGCCCGATATTGATACGGATTTTGATGATGAAGGTCGCCAAAAGGTAATCGACTACGTTGTTAAGAAATACGGGAAAAACCAAGTGGCTCATATTGTTACCTACGGTACTATGGCTGCAAAAATGTCGATCAAAGACGTTGCCCGAGTAATTGATTTACCGCTTGCCGAATCCAACGCTTTAGCAAAATTAGTTCCTGATAAACCCGGAATTTCACTGAAACGTGTTTTACATGCACCTATCACAGAATCAGAAAAAAAGGATAGCAGTGAAAAAGCGTTATCCGAGAAAGAAGGTTTGCGTGATGAAGATTTAGTAAATGTTCGCGAAATCAGAAAGATTTATGATGATGAAAGTGATTTGCGCTCATCTATTCTAAAAGAAGCCGAAATTTTGGAAGGTTCTGTCCGAAATACCGGGATTCATGCAGCCGGAATTATTATCGCGCCGGACGATTTAACGAATATTCTTCCTGTAGCCGCAACCAAAGATGTTGAGCTTTTGATTACACAATATGAAGGCAGTATCATTGAAGATGCCGGTGTAATTAAGATGGACTTTTTGGGGCTGAAAACACTCACTATTATCAAAACTGCGCTAAAACTCATCAAGAAAAATTATGGAGTTGAGATAGAAATCGACTCGATACCATTAGATGATAAAAAAACATACGAGTTGTATCAGCGTGGGGAAACGAATGCTACATTCCAGTTTGAAAGTACAGGGATGCAGAAATATTTGCGCGATCTAAAGCCCGACGTTTTTGAGGATTTAATTGCAATGAACGCACTTTATCGTCCGGGACCTTTGCAATACATTCCACAATTCATCAACAGAAAGCTTGGAAAAGAAGAAATAATCTACGACTTACCTGAACAACAAGAATATCTGGAAGAAACGTACGGAGTTACGGTTTATCAGGAACAGGTAATGTTACTTTCTCAGAAGTTAGCCGGATTTACAAAAGGAGATGCCGACGTTCTTCGTAAAGCGATGGGTAAGAAGCAAAAAGCCGTTCTGGATAAGATGAAAATCAAGTTTATGGAAGGTGCCTTGCAAAAAGGGTTGCCCGAAGCTAAACTCGAGAAAGTATGGACGGATTGGGAAGCATTTGCGCAATATGCGTTTAATAAATCGCACTCTACATGTTATGCTTTTGTAGCCTATCAAACCGGATATTTAAAAGCTCATTATCCCGCAGAATACATGGCGGCTGTTCTCACCCATAACATGAACGATATCAAAAAAGTCTCGTTTTTTATGGAGGAAGCACGCCGAATGGGAATCGCCGTAGATCCGCCGTCAATCAACACTGGAGAAGCAGAATTCACAGTAGTTGATGGCCGAATTCAGTACGGTTTGGTAGCTATTAAAGGTGTTGGAACGGCTGCGGTTGAAGGTTTGGTTGAAGAACGCAACAAAAACGGGAAATATAAAAGTATTTTTGAGTGTGTTTCCCGAAATGATATGCGAAGCATGAACCGGAAAACCTTGGAATCCTTGATTCAAGCAGGTGCTTTCGATTCCTTGCACATGAACCGCGCACAACTCATCGAAAGTCTAGATGATGTGGTGAATTATTCCGCTCGATTGCAGCATGAAAAAGCTATGTCTCAGGCTTCTTTGTTTGGCGGAAATACAAATGGTTCGTTTTTGGCCGAACCCAAATTGAGAGATATTCCGGCTTGGACAAATCTACAACGATTAAAAAGAGAGCGTGAATTGATCGGTTTTTATTTGAGTGCGCATCCATTGGATAAATTCAAAGATGATATTCAATTGTTTACCACACACCCGATTAATAAAGAAGTTTTCCAAGCTTTGGAAGACGGTACCGAAATTACCATTGCAGGAATTATTACTACAGTGAGAAAGGGCAGAAACCAAAAAGGGCAGGATTACGCTTTTGTTACTCTCGAAGATGAAAACGATTCGATTGAACTCGGGTTTTTCAGGAAATCGTACGATTCGTTTAACCACATGTTGGTTGAAGACAATTTGGTTCTGATACAGTGTAAAATTTCTAAACGTGATGACCAAGCCGCACGATTATATGTAAATAATCTGGAGCGCTTGGAAAGTATGCGCGAAAATAACTTGGGCAAAATTCGGGTTCGTCTGAAATTAAAAACAGAAGAAATTAGTGTGATGGACTTGGAAATCATAACGTCATTATTGGCTTCAAATAAAGGTAAAGTACCATTGTCATTGGATATTTTTACGCCATCTATTCAGCGACCTATTCGTATGAATGCCCGCAAGTTTGTTATTGACCCGACAGATGATTTAATTACTCAGTTACGAAATATCGTTGGCGATGAAAGTGTTCTTTTTGAGAAAATAAACATGAATTAACGACTTTATTTCGTTGATGACGAAAATTCGTTGTTTTAAATCACGTATTTCTCGAATAGTTTCTTATGTCTGTTAGTTGGCATTTTTGCACTCGATATTGTTGAATGCTGAAGAAATTATTACGTATTGAGACTATATTAAAATTCAAACGAAATTCGTCGATTTTATCCTGTTAAATAGACATAAAAAAAGCGCGATACATGCGTACCGCGCTTCACTAACTAACCTCAGAACAATAGAGGATCTTGGTTTTATCTTTCAGCGGCTAATGTCCATTTGTTTGGTGAACGCCATACGCTTGAAAGTAATAATTCGCGCATATAGAAAAACTCTTTTGGAAGTTTGTCATAGAGTTTTTCGAATAACTCTTCATGAGAAAGAATTTCTTTTTTCCATGATTCAGCATCGATTTCCATTAAGTTATTAAATTCTTCTTCAGAGAAATCTAAACCTGTCCAGTCGATATCTTTATAACGTGGCATCCATCCTAGTGGAGATTCAACCGCAGCTGTGCGACCTTTAACACGGTCGATAATCCATTTCAGAACACGCATGTTTTCGCCAAAGCCCGGCCATAAGAATTTTCCGTCTTTGTCTTTTCTGAACCAGTTTACTCCGAAAATTCTTGGAGGATTTGCAATATTGCGTCCGAATTGTAACCAGTGGTTGAAGTAATCAGCCATATGGTAACCGCAGAATGGAAGCATTGCAAATGGGTCGCGACGAACAGCCCCGATGTTACCAAAAGCAGCAGCAGTCATTTCAGAACCCATGGTTGCAGCCATATACACACCGAAATTCCAGTTAGCAGATTGATAAACCAAAGGAACGGTTGTAGAACGGCGTCCGCCCACAATAAACGCTGAAATCGGAACACCCGCAGGATTTTCGGCTTCGTTATCTAACACAGGGTTGTTGGCCATCGGTGCAGTGAAACGAGCATTTGGGTGAGCCACCGGCTGACCATTAGCTGGATCGTGAACCTGACCTTTCCAGTTAATGGTGCCAGCTGGTGGAGTATTGCTTAAACCTTCCCACCAAACATCACCATCTGGAGTAATACCGCAGTTAGTGAAAATGGTATCACGTTTACATGATTCCATCGCATTGGGGTTAGATTTATAGTTTGTTCCGGGAGCTACGCCAAAGTAACCTGCTTCAGGGTTTATAGCGAATAAACCGTCTTTTTTAGGTTTTATCCATGCAATATCATCACCAACAGTTGTGATTTTCCATCCTTGGAAAGAATCGGGAGGAATAAGCATGGCAAAGTTTGTTTTACCGCATGCAGATGGGAAAGCAGCAGCTACATAGGTTTTTTCACCTTCTGGGCTTTCGGCGCCTAAGATGAGCATGTGTTCAGCTAACCAGCCTTCATCTCTCGCCATGGTAGATGCAATGCGCAACGCAAAACATTTTTTACCTAATAAAGCATTCCCGCCGTATCCTGATCCGTAAGAAATAATCAGTTTTTCTTCTGGAAAGTGAGTAATGTATTTTTCAGTTGGATTACATGGCCATAAAGCATCTTCCTGACCTTCTTCGAGTGGAGCACCAACGGTATGAACACATTTTACGTATTCGCCGTTTTCTCCCAAAACATCAAGAACTTTTGCACCCATTCGAGTCATTATCTTCATGTTTACTACAACATACTCAGAGTCGGTGATTTCCACTCCAATTTGAGCAATGTCTGAGCCTATTGGACCCATGCTATAAGGAATTACATATAATGTACGTCCTTTCATGGCGCCTTTTAACAATCCGTTTAAGATGTCTTTCATTTCGCGTGGATCCATCCAGTTATTGGTTGGGCCTGCATCAGATTTTCTTAAAGAACAGATAAAAGTACGGTCTTCAACACGAGCAACGTCTGATGGGTCAGAGAAGCAAGCGAAGCTGTTTGGTCTTTTTTCCGGATTTAACTTTACAAACGTTCCTTTATCAACTAAACGTTGACATAATTCGATATACTCTTCTTCAGAACCGTCGCACCAATAAACGGAATCTGGTTGAAGATAATTGGCCATTTGGTTTACCCATTGTTCAAGCTCTGTGTGTTTCAAGTTGGCCGGCTTTTTTGTGTGATTGATCATGATTTCTCCAAGTGTATTAACTAACATAATATCTCCGGTATTTAGGTAAAGGTTAAGTTGGATTCCTTTGTTTCTAATTTAAGACTCAAATAGCTTAAATGTGAATTAAAGTGTCATGTTTACCTGGAAATCCTTCGAAGCGTTTCCATAAGATAAGATGCTGAGAGACGTGAGACAATGGAGTCTTTATTGTGTTTTTGTTATAAAAAAGCACATTTTTACATACAATATTCTTCAAGAAAGAGGGTATTGAGTTGTCAAACAACAGGCATTTAGGTATGTTTTCACGATGACAAATTCACCTGAAAAACAAAGTCGAAATTTATTTGATTTAACCCGAGATGCTCACCATACGTTTGTGTGGCATCAGAAAATGCACATTGCTAAAAACGGGTTAATTAACGGTTTTATCGGGTTAATTGCGTATGTATATCTGGAATCAGCCTTTTATCTGAGTGCACCTGCGAAAATGGTAATTCTGGGAATTACGGTTTTTGCGGCATTACTTGGATTCATCTATCGATACAAAAAATTTGAACTGAAAAATTATGCAGCATTTTATCGTTATGCTTCAAAATCTATTCAGGTTCCTGAGCTTAGTTATGCCATTGATTTACATGAATCAGAACAAAAAACACAATTATCGGAGTCTGCGTTATCGCAGTTGGTGAATCAGTTGCAGGGAATGCAAATTGAACAAAAAATCGCCGAGTTTTTAAAAACCAATGAGTTTGCACATCAAAACAGAATCGTTCGGAATAGTGTAGTAAGCAGTTTCGCTATCATCTTAATCCCACTGTTTTTAACTGATAACGGTTTGAAACGAGTGTTAACTTTCTGGCATGGTTTTCAACCGCCGAATCCGTTTCATTATGTGATTCAACCGGGAAATACAATCACGGAACAAGGCGCAAAATTGACTATTCAAGTTCAGTTTATGGGGGAATTGCCGCAGAAAACGTATGTGGAATATAAAACTGACATCGAATCAGATTATCGGATTTACAGTTTAGTTTTTGTTGATTCTGTTTTCAGTACGGAATCTATTCAACAAATTGAGCAGGCAAGTTACAGAGTTATAATGGACGGTTACCGCTCCGATGAATACACGATTCAGGTGCAAACTCGTCCGCGTTTTGATTCCTTATTGGTGCAAATTAAACCGCCTGCTTATACTCAATTAGAATCTCAGGACTATGCTTACCCGATTAATGCCATTGAGGCGCCTATAGGTTCCGAGATTCATATACAGGCATATGTTAACAAACCAATTGCCTTGCTTAGAGTGGTTTCATCAAATTTAATACACCAAGATTCCAGAGAAATTAAAGACGTTTTTAAAGCATCGGCAATTTTAAAACAAGCAGATACTCTTTCCTTTAGTTTGTTGGATTACAATGCGTTATCAAACGAAAATACTTATCCGATTCAGTTTGAGCCAATACAAGATGCTTACCCGACGGTGAATATATATCAACCTTCAACAACATTAAGTTTAGCGAATCCGGATACGGTGCAATTGTCGTATGAAATTTCTGATGATTACGGAATTCGTTTAGTTCAACTAAAATGGGAAGTAAAACACGTTTTTGTGAATCAGCCTGAAAAAGGTTCTAAAGTAATAACACCATCTAAAAAACAAGGATTTGTAGATTACACTTGGGATTTGAAATCACTCAATTTACGTCCGCAAGATGAAATGACGTATTGGTTAGAAGTTTGGGATAATGACCAAATTAACGGCTCAAAATCATCCAAATCGCAAACTCAACTTATAAAAGTGCCGTCTTTAACCGAGCAGTTTTTGGGAGAGCAGGAGACAGAGTCACAGATTGATAATACGTTTACAGAAGTTGATGAACGTATGAAACAAATGAATCAGCAGTATCAGGATTTTCTTCAAAAATTGGCTGAAAATCCGTCTAAAATAACTGAAAACCAGAGAAATCTGGAAGATGTTAAATCACAGCAGGAAAAGATAAATTCAAAGATTGACGAGTTGAATAAGCAGTTTGATGACCTGAAAAATCAACTTAACGAATCGAATCAACTTTCTGATGAAACCAAAGAAGCGTATGAGAATTTACAGGAATTAATAAGCGAAATTAAAGATGATGAGTTTTTAAAAGCACTTGAAGAACTTCAAAAATCGATGAATAATTTTGATCAGCGTTCTATTCAACAGGCGTTGCAGCAGATTAAGTTTGATGAAGAAAAGTATAAAGAGCGCATAAATCGCACGATGGAGTTGTTTAAACAGGTTAAACTCAATGCCGATTTAGACCGACTCGAAAAAGCGTTGGATCAGTTAGCAAACAAGCAGGAAAATTTAGAAAACGACTCAACCAAGACGAATGATGAAGCAAAAGCCATGCAGGATCAGCTTCAAAAAGAGCTGGAGAATATTCAGAAAATGGCTGAAAAGTTAAGTGAGAATCCGCCGGAAAGAATGCAGGAGCAGGTGAATGATTTAAAAAGTGAGATGAAGCAAGACATGGAGGATGCCGGGCAGGATATGCAGGATGCAAGCGAGCAACTTCAGCAAAATCAGAGAGAAAAAGCAAAATCAAGCCAAAAAAGCGCAAAACAGAAAATGAAAAAAATGAAGGAAATGGCTTCGTCTTTCAAACAGCAAATGAACCAAAGTCAGGAGTCAATTGATAAGTTTGCCTTGGAAAATATTCTTACCCAGCTCATTTTATTATCTGAAACACAGGAAAATATTGGCTTAAAAACCGACGACTTAGATCAGAAATCGAACGGATTTGTACAACAAGCGCGTTCGCAACAGCTTATTAATAAAGTGTTTACACAAGTTGGCGATTCCTTGTATAGAGTTTCTACTGTGAATGCATCGCTTTCAAACAAAGTACTCGAAAAGAAGAATGAAGTAGCCAAACAGCTTGATAAAAGCATAACTGCTCTAACTGAAAGAGATCGCCAAAACGCCTTGATTTTGGTGCGTCAATCAATGGGTGGAATTAATGATTTAGCTTCTATGATTGTGAGCATTTTAGAGCAATCGTCTAATGAAAATGGCGGCGGTGGTGGTGGCGGAATGTCAGCTGACGATATGATGGAGCAATTACAGAATATGCAGGGTCAACAACAGCAGTTAAATCAACAATTGCAGGAAATGTTGAACGATATGCAAGGGAATAGAATGTCTCAATCACAAATGGAGCGCATGGAACAGTTGTCTAAAATGCAGGATCAAATAAGAAAGCAATTAGAAGAGTTACAAAAAAACGGTTCTTTTGAGCAAGGTGACCGAGTTTTAAGTGATTTGCAACGTATGGCTGAAGAAATGGAAGACGCCATAAATGATATGCGTGGCGGAAGAACAGACCGTTTAATGTTGCAACGTCAACAAAATATTTTATCGAGAATGCTGCAAGCTGAAAAAGCTATTGATGAGCGCGATGAAGATGAAAAACGCAAAGGTGAGACAGCTAAAGAAGTGATTCAATCCCAACCGCCGACTATGACTTTAGAAGAGCTTAGAAAAAAGATTTTATTGCAATTACAGAATGGCGAATTGACGCCTTACAGCAAGGATTATCAGAACTTGATTGACTTGTATTTCAAAGAGTTAGAGCGAAGAATCAACTAAAAAGAAGATTATTTTAAAATTATAGCATCAACATTTTGAGTAGGTGTTTTAGTTGATTTTAATTGTAAATCGGGCATCATTTTGCCGTCGCTTGTATAAATGCCTTTTCGTAAAGCCCAAATAGGAAGCGTTTTAAATAGTATGTTGATGTCTAACCAAAAAGAGCGGTTATCGACATACCATGCGTCTAATGCCAGTTTTTCTTCCCAACCGATTTCATTTCTTCCATTAACTTGCGCCCAGCCTGTGAGTCCGGGTTTTATCGAATGGCGGTGTTCAGAAATGTGTTCAGGTAATTCATTTTTGTAAGCCCAAATTAATGGACGTGGACCAATAAGTGACATTTCGCCTTTTAACACATTCCAAATTTGCGGAAGTTCATCTAAGCTCCAATCACGCAAAAAATGTCCGTTACTGGTAATGCGCAAATCATCAGCCAAATTACTGTCCACTAGCATGGTTCTGATTTTGTAAATCTCGAACGGTTTTCCGTCTTTTCCGATTCGAGTTTGAGTATAAAAAACGGGCTTTTTATCTCGATAAAGTGTTCTTATGATGCTGTAAAACAACAATAAACCCCAAACCGGAAACCCAATAAACAAGAAAAGTAAATCCCTGGCGTAAATGCTTGCATGCTTCATAAAACGGGTATCGGTAAGATTTGTATCAACTAAAGACAAATAAGAAAAAACTAATCAACAGAATAAAAATCGTTTAAAAAGCGGCAGTGATTTTAAGTGTTGATCCAAGTCCTGAAATAGTGTAATTGCCGGATTTTATACGTTTTAACTGTAGCTTATGGCCGGATATGATTTTTGATGACAGTGTAGATTCGTCTTTAGCAATTTTTCGTTTTCCCAAATGAACAGCTTGAACAGATAAACCTGAGATTTCATTTTCTGATGAATTCCCTTGCACTCCAATAAGCAGTTGGTCTTTGGCATCGTAAAAGGCTGCAACTAAAGGAATTCCACGAACGCTAGAACTACCAAGTCTTTCTTCATTTGATAGTTGATACACTTGCATTCTGGAGTCGCTATAAACAGTGATAAAAGATTTGGATTCGTCTAATGTTGCGCCTATTGCGGATTCAACATCAGCTTCAAGTTCAAATTTGGTCGACCCAAGTTCATCAATCACTTTGACTAATGATGTTTTTCCGCCGGATTTTGAACTTACTAAAACACTCCACTTACCATCATTCGAATAAGAAAATCCAACAGGACTGGCTTTGGTTTCATAAGCTAAAGACGTTTTTTGATTTGAAAATGGATTTAATTCAGCCGCAGCTGAGTTTTTATTCCCTTGCATTTGAATCATTGGATTCGTTGCAATTAATGCATAGCTGTTAGGATTAATACCAAACTCAGATATTTTTTCGCCTTCAGTAGACCCCGCAGTATTGCTTAATGTGTTTATAAAATGTCCGTCCCAGTTATAGAACTCAAACGTTCCGATTGTATGACGAATCCCAACTAATAACTGATTGGTAAGAAAAATTGCTAAAGATTCATCAGTTTTGTCAAATGCATTTACCTTGAATTGTGATAATTCATTTCCGCTTATATCGTACAAATGAATGGTTGCTTGATCCGTTCCATGCAGATACGTAACTAGATGTGTTCTTGATGGATTAATAGCCCATAAATCATAAGAAAGCTCTTTGTTATTGCTCAATTTTAAAGAATACGGTTGAACAGATAAATTGCCTTTTTGCAGCTCAATGGTTGAGTTGCCGGATTGGGAAAGGCTAAGGTTTACTTTTTGTGAAAAACTGATTACAGGTAATAAAAACAATAAAAAAAGAAATTGAACAACAGATTTACGGGTCATTACTACTATATTTTTGTAAGATTTTTAAAAAGATACTAATTATAGGTTAAACGGTCGGAATGATTGGATTTTTAAGTGTATTTCCTCCGTACAGAGGTGGCATTAGTCGTTTTAGTGATTACGTTTTACATGAGTTAAATCAATATGAAAAAACGATACCTATCAATTATTCTAAGCAATACCCGAGTTTGCTTTTTCCGGGGAAAACTCAGTTAGATGCACATTTTAAAGGACATTCATCTGTTCGATTTTTACACGCTTATAATCCGTTAAACTGGTTTAAAAGTATAGATGGTATTTTGGATGAGCCGGTTTCACATTTGATTTACACGCATTGGCATCCATTTTTTACACCATCAACCTTATCGTTTATAAAAAGAGTGAAGAGAAAGCATCCGCATGTAAAAGTGAGTGGAATCGTGCATAATGTGTTGCCACATGAGAAGTTCCCGTTTCAAGAAACCTTAGTAAATCAGTTATTTAAAAAATCAGATAGAGTATTCACCTTGTCTACTCAAGGTTCAGGTGCGATGCAGCAATTTGATGGAAATCTTGATAAGGTAGTACAGTTATACCATCCCATTTATGAAGCCCAGCCTATCCAAGCTGATAAGCCAAACCTTAGAAAGAAATGGGGGATACCGGAAGATGCTTTTGTGGTATTATTCTTTGGATTGATTCGCGAGTATAAAGGATTGAGTTTACTAATTGAAGCGTTTAATAAAGTGGCTGAACAAAGAAAAGATATTCATGTTTTAGTTGCAGGAGAGTTTTACGAGCCTCAGTCTGAATATGAAGAACAGATTCAACCTGAGTTCATGAATCGTGTACATATTTATAATCAATTTCTAAGTAATGAAGAGGCTGGGGAAGTTTTATCGCTAGCTGATATATTAACACTTCCCTATAAACATGCAACTCAAAGTGGGGTTCTGGCAGATGCTATTGCGTATGAGTTACCTGCAATTGCCACTAATCAACCGGGATTTACAGACTTTATTACACATGAAAACAATGGAATTATATTAAAAGAGTACAATTCTGATGAACTGGCTGATGTATTAAGAAAAATAAATCTTACAAGAATTGCTGATTTAAGAGCAGGATTAAAGGATTTGAAGCAAAGATTTAGTTGGCAGATGTTTGGTGAAGAATTATTTAAAAAACTAAGCGAAATTGAATTGACATGAACGGGTGAATCACCGTATCTTTCGTGTCTCTAATAAATCCGATGATTGATTAGAGTGTTAGCTTGCTAACAAATCGGGGCGTAGCGCAGTCCGGTAGCGCATCTGCTTTGGGAGCAGAGGGTCGCAGGTTCAAATCCTGTCGCCCCGACTTCAAATGTTTTTTGAAATCATGAAAATTAAAATCATGGTGGTAGTCCAAGGATTTTCGACTTCTACTAGAATCTTTTGAGCGCCCGTAGCTCAATCGGATAGAGCAACTGCCTTCTAAGCAGTAGGTTACAGGTTCGATTCCTGTCGGGCGTACCACTTACTAAAGGCGACATGGCCGAGTGGCTAGGCAGAGGTCTGCAAAACCTTGTACGGCGGTTCGAATCCGCCTGTCGCCTCACGATTTAAAAATAGTTCTAAGAGCCGCGTTCGTCTAGGGGCCTAGGACACCGCCCTTTCACGGCGGCGACACGGGTTCAAATCCCGTACGCGGTACAAAAAAATATTTATGGAGCCTGTAGCTCAGTTGGTTAGAGCGTCAGATTGTGGCTCTGAAGGTCGTGGGTTCGACCCCCATCAGGCTCCCATTTTTTACAATTTCCTATGCCGCGTTCGTCTAGGGGCCTAGGACACCGCCCTTTCACGGCGGCGACACGGGTTCAAATCCCGTACGCGGTACAAAGCCTTGCAGGAATCCTGTGAGGCTTTTTTTATGGTTGTTTATTCAGTTGTTTGAGCTTTGATCCCAATGGAGTTTGAATAACAACAAAGCCTAAATTTATTAATGGTTCGCCGTATCTACCTAGTAGATCAACTAAATAAATTCCACTCTTATGAATATAAAGACCGAAAAATAAGAGTAGAATTCCAAGTAAAATCATTCCAATTTGAAGAAAGAAATAACGGAATAAGATTTTATTAGGATGCTCAGATAGCAAAACAATTATTATGCACCCGAATAGAAAAAACATCCCGCCCATAACTCTAAAGAAGAGTTCTTTATATCCTTGAGAGGTGTTTTTAATACGAATGTAATACCCTAGGCTATTTCCGGGTCTCATAATGATATCTTGCTCAGTATGGGTGTAATCGAATTGTTCAGCAACCGGATTTAAAACATATTGAGCAATTCCAGATCGAATAGGACGCCATACAGTGAAATAGACTCCAATCAGTAAAACAATAAAAAATGATTTTCTAATGATTGGGTTCTTAAGCATGAATAGGTTTTACCGTTTCAGATTGTTGCTCGCTTCCCCCATAATTCGCCCAGATTACCCACATAATAAAAATTACAATGTAGAAAATAGCAGTAGTAGAGTAATCATGCGTGAAGTCAAAGAAATCTGCCCAATAGACTTGAGTGACAGCTAAAATTACGACACGGATTACATTTACTAGATAAATAACTCCAATTCCTGTAATCAAAAATAAAATTCGCTTTACATTATCTCCAGGATAGGCAACTACAAAACCTATGAATAAACCAATTGCCGATAATCCGTTACATCCATTAACGATTTCGATACCGGGCGATTCACCTATCCCAATAATTCTAAATGCAGTGTAGACTTCAGAGTAGCCGATTGCGTGTAAAATCCCGGCAGCAACATCAATAATGTTAAGTGATAAGGCTTCGTCTACATTTCCGGCGGGTAGAATCCATAAGTCGTAAAAAAAATACCAGACAATATAAATTCCAATTCCTTTTAAGGCGAATAGATAAACAGGGTTTTTATCAAAAAGAGCTTTAAGTTTATTCATAGCTAACGGTTGTTTTTAATTGCTCAAGGGATTGATAATAAATAGTTTGTAAAAAAAGTTTGTAATCCAGTTCGTTGAATTTATCTGGATAACCGCTGAAAGCTAGCCAAGGACTTGTATTCAAACAAGAAAAATCTTGAATTATGAGTTCATTATTTCTTTTTTGGTTTTTGAGTTCACAGCCCCAATACATCTTTTCTGTAGATTTTTCTCCGTCACGTAATCCTGTAATAGTAACAATGTCTCTACTCATGTTTTTAGTGTCAAGTTGTTCATGAATAAAATCGATGAGTTTGACTTCTTCGATATGTGAGGGGGTAATCAGGCTAGATGTGACCTCGGAAAAGTCTAACAACCAATCAAGAATACAGGAATACAAATCATCAATTGATATAACAAATCTAGTACTGTTCACATCAGTTATCGGAATAAAACCCTTTTGCATATAGATTTTTTCCCATTCAGAGAAAAACGAACCTCGACTCCCGATGATGTTTGGAAGTCTAAAAACGGATGCATGCGAGTGTGTCAGAGAAATATAAAGTTCCACAAGCCATTTGCTCAGTCCTAAGACACCGGTTGGTTCTACTGCTTTATCACTCGAAATAAATAAAAACTGAGCCTTATTTTTTTCGGATAATTCGAGTAATTCAATACTGGAAATGGTATTTATTCTAAAAGCACGTTCAGGAAATCGTTCGAGTAAACTTACCTGTTTGTGTGCTGCGGCATGAACTACAGTTGAAATCGGATAGGTATTAAACAAGGTTTTTAAATAATCGACGTCTGCGATATCTCCTAAAGTGGGAATAAATCGATTACTTTCTTTATAGAGTTCATCGAGTTCATATAAATCAGTGTCATCGTTGTCTAAACCAATAACTATAGCTTCAGAATGAGTTTGAAGTATAGCTTCGACAAATAACCTGCCAATTGAGCCTGCGGCTCCAGTAACTAAATAATATGATGGTGCTTGAATCAAAAAAATGGACAGATAAAAAAAATGCGTGATGAACATCTCACCACGCATTACATGAATTATTAGTTATGCATTTGCGTGTGATTCCGATTCTTCCTCGCTGGAAGTTTCAGCAACTTCTTTCCATTCAAATGCAAGTCCGTCACGCGAACCGTTTAATTTTATTTTTAGTAGAGAACCCGCTTTTTTCGCATCAGTTAGTAGTTCTTCAGCGAGTTGGTCTTCTACATATTTTTGGATAGCGCGTTTTAGTGGACGAGCGCCAAATTTTGGATCAAATCCTTTTTCTACCAAGAATTCTTTAGCACCTTTTGTGATTTCAACATCATAACCAATGGCTTTCACTCGAGTGAATAAGCTTTCTGTTAAGTTGTCAATAATTTTAAAGATGTCTTCTTTTTCAAGTGGTTTAAATACAATCACATCATCGATACGATTCAAAAATTCAGGATTAAATACTTTAATTAAAGCATCCTGAATGGTTGATTTCATTTTAGCGTAATCGAAAGGAGTGTTATCCGAATCAAAACCGATTCCTTTACCGAGGTTTTTAATATCACGAGCACCAACGTTCGATGTCATGATAATAATCGTGTTTCTGAAATCAACTTTACGACCCAGTGAATCGGTTAAAATACCATCATCTAAAACCTGTAATAATAAGTTGAATACATCAGGGTGTGCTTTTTCAATCTCATCAAGTAAGACAACAGAATAAGGTTTTCTACGAACTTTCTCAGTAAGAATACCACCTTCTTCATATCCCACATAACCAGGAGGAGCTCCAACTAAACGAGAAACCGTGAATTTTTCCATGTATTCACTCATGTCAATTCGAATCAGAGAATCATCGCCATTGAAGAGGTACTTGGAAATAACTTTTGCCATTTCTGTTTTACCGACACCTGTTGGACCTAAGAAAATGAACGAACCGATTGGTCTGTTCGGGTCTTTTAAGCCTGCGCGAGTTCGTTGTATAGCTCTTGTCAGTTTTTCGATAGCTTCCGGTTGGCCAATAACTTTAGTTGAGAGCTCTTCACGCATTTTGAGCAATTTATCGCCTTCGTTTTGTGTGATTTTGGTAACAGGTATACCAGTCATCATACCAACTACAGAAGCGACATCTTCTTCATTTACATCGTAAATAACTTCTGAACTTTCTTTTTCCCAGACTTTTTGGGCGATTTCGAGTTCTTCAATCAAACGTTTCTCACGGTCGCGCAAACGAGCAGCCTCTTCAAAACGTTGTTTTTTAACCATCGAATTTTTTTCTTGGCTCGTTGACTCGATTTCTTCCTCGAGTTTTACAATATGCTCAGGAACAGTAATGTTGGATAAATGGACACGAGCACCGGCTTCATCCAATGCGTCAATAGCTTTATCCGGTAAAAAATGATCCGTAATGTAACGGTCAGTTAATTTCACGCATGCTTCGATTGCTTCATCAGAATAATGAACACTATGATGTTTTTCGTATTTCGCTTTAATGCGATTTAGGATTTCTACCGTTTCTTCAATTGAAGTCGGTTCGATCATGATTTTCTGGAAGCGACGTTCTAAGGCACCGTCTTTTTCAATATACTGGCGGTATTCGTTTAGTGTAGTTGCACCGATTGCTTGAATTTCACCACGCGCTAAAGCGGGTTTCAACATATTGGAAGCATCAAGTGAGCCACTGGCTCCACCAGCTCCAACAATGGTATGGAGTTCATCAATAAACAGAATGATGTTTGGAGTTTTCTCCAATTCACTCATAACTGCTTTCATTCGTTCTTCGAATTGTCCACGGTATTTGGTGCCGGCAACTAAAGCCGCTAGGTCTAGCGCCACAACACGTTTATCAAACAATACTCGGGAAACTTTTCTCTGAACAATTCGCAAGGCTAAACCTTCGGCGATTGCAGTTTTCCCTACACCCGGTTCACCTATAAGAACAGGATTGTTCTTTTTTCTGCGGCTTAAAACCTGTGCAACACGCTCAATTTCTTTTTCACGACCAACAATCGGATCTAATTTACCATCTTCTGCAAGTTTGGTTAAATCTCTACCGAAGTTGTCTAATACCGGAGTTTTAGTCTTTTCCATTTTTTTAGATCTGATATTACCGGCACCTTGTGGTTCCGGTTGTGATGAAGTGTATTCGGCTGATAAGGTAGATTCAGGTTCGTTTGTACTTGGTGCACTAGAAGATTTTCCGGATATAATCATATCCAATTCTTCGCGTACGCCTTCGTAATTCACATTAAACTGATGCAAAATCTGTGCAGCAATATTCTCATCGTCACGCAATAGTGACAACAGTAAATGTTCGGTTCCTATTGTGTCACTTTTATAAAGTTTTGCTTCTAAATAGGTAATGCGAAGTACTTTCTCTGCCTGTTTCGTTAAAGGTACATGTCCTACTTTTATGGTTGATCCGGTTCCTCGAACCGTATCTTCTATAGTCTTTTTTAATTTCGCTAAATCGCAGCGTAAATTTTTCAGGATTTTAACAGCAACGCCATCACCTAAGCGCACGATTCCTAACATGAGGTGTTCTGTGCCTATATAATCGTGACCTAAACGAAGCGCTTCTTCACGGCTGTATTGAATCACATCTTTAACTCTGCTCGAAAAATTACCTTCCATGGGTCTTTCTTTAGTGGTTGAAACTGGTTGATATACCAATTTCTGGAAATTCAACGAATGTTTTTAACATCTTGTTGAAAGTAATACGGGTGAGGTTTAAACGCAAGTGAATACTTTAAACTCAAAGAATTAAAATAGTGGAGAGCCTGTCATTTCTTTAGGCTGTTGAACGCCTATGATTTTTAACAGGGTTGGTGCAACATCAGCGAGAATGCCATTATGTAAGTTTGCATTATCCGGATTGTTGATGAGAGCACAAGGAACGGGCTGAGTTGTATGTGCGGTATTAGGGCTTCCGTCCGGATTAATCATGCAATCAGCATTACCGTGGTCGGCAATTACTAAAATCTGGAATCCGTGCTCTATAGCTGTTGGAATTAAATGGCTTAACTCTTTATCGACAGCTTCGATGGCTTTTGCCGCCGCATTGATATCGCCTGTATGTCCGACCATATCAGGATTGGCAAAGTTGAGTATAATTAAACTGTAAATGTCTTTTTTGATAGCTTCGGAAAGAGCTGCGCCTACACCTGGAGCAGACATTTCGGGCTGTAAATCGTAGGTTGCTACTTTGGGGCTAGGAATTAGAATTCTATCCTCGCCTTCAAAAGGAGTTTCAATTCCGCCGTTAAAGAAAAAGGTAACATGCGGATATTTTTCGGTTTCAGCGATGCGGAGCTGTTTCAACCCGGCTTCACTCACTACTTTACCCAAAACATTTTCAAAAGATTGCGGAGCAAATGCGATTTCAACTCCGGTAAAAGTTGCATCATATTGTGTAAAGCAGACATAATGCAAATGAAGGTTTCCAATAGTTGGAAATCCCTCAAAACCGGGCTGAGTTAAAGCGCGGGTAATTTGTCTTGCTCTGTCGCTTCTATAATTGAAGAAAATGACTACATCGCCTTCTTCAATTCTGTTTGATGCCGAATTCCCTAAAACGCAAGGTTCTAAGAATTCATCTGTTTTGCCTGCGCTGTAGTTAGCATCGAATGCTTCAGATGAAGAAGAATAGGAAGTGCCGATACCTTTAAGTAATAAGTTATAAGCACGTTCAACACGTTCCCAACGATTATCTCGATCCATAGCATAATAGCGACCAATGATGGATGCTATTTCGCCGGTTCCGATTTCTTTGGCATATTCTTCAACCTGATTAACATATCCTTTTCCTGATTTGGGATCAGTATCGCGCCCATCCGTAAATGCATGGATGTACACGTTTTCGACTTGTTCAGATTTGGCAAAATCGAGGAGGGCTAAAATGTGATTTTGGTGTGAATGTACACCTCCATCAGAAATCAATCCCATTAAGTGCACTTTACCTTTTTGTTTGGCTTTTTGAAATGCACTTTTAAGAGTTTGATTTTCAAAGAATGATTTTTCTCTAATGTCTTTATTGATTCTTGAAATATCTTGCCAGACAATTCGTCCGGAACCAATATTCAAATGTCCGACTTCAGAGTTTCCAAATTGGCCTTCAGGTAATCCTACGGCTTCGCCTGATGCTATCAGCTGCGATGTAGGATTAGTTGAAAAAATTCCATCCAATGTTGGCTTGTGGGCTTTATCAATCGCGCTGACTTTAGGGTCAGCTGCAATCCCGTAACCATCAAGGATTACCAAAAAGGCTTTGGAGTTCATTTGCTTACGCTAATTTGTTAACGAAACGAACTAAGCGTGATTTCTTATTCGCTGCGTTGTTTTTGTGGATGATACCCACTTTCGCCATTCTGTCGATGTAAGAAACAGCTTCGTTAATAACCGCATTAGCTTCTTCTTTAGAAGTAGAGGTTAAAACTTTTTTGAAAAGAGTTCTCATTTTAGAACGCTTCATTCTGTTTGCGTTACGGCGCTTAATGGTTTGGCGAACACGCTTAATTGCTGACTTATGCTGTGGCATGTATGATAATATTAAATATGTTTGCTAAAACTTTTTTTAGAGTCGGGAAAATTAATGATTATTCGAGTGAGTATCAATAATGATTTTGCTCCATCGTAAATATTTATTTATTTTTGCCTTCTTGTTATGATTATAGTAATAGATGGACCCGCCGGGTCAGGCAAAAGTTCTACCGCAAAAGCCGTTGCACAAATGGCTGATTTAAAGTACCTCGATTCCGGGGCATTGTACAGAGCGGTAACCCTACATTTCTTGCGCGGAGGGTTCTCAAAAAACGATAATCAGCAAGCGTTCTTTGATTCATTGGAATCATTAAAGCTGAGATTTGATTATATCGAAGGCAAATTTCGTGTTTGGTTAAATGACGATGAGATTTCTGAGGAAATCAGAACATTGGAAGTTAGCCAGTCTGTTTCTGTTGTTGCTGCCATGCCGACAGTACGCGATTACGTAAATGTGTATTTACGCGAAGTGGTTAAAAACGGTTCATTTATTGCTGATGGCCGTGATTTAAGTACAGTTGTATTTCCGGATGCTGAATTAAAAGTTTTTATGGTTGCTTCAATTCAGGCTCGTGCTCAACGCCGATTTGAAGAATTACAAGCCATGGGAAAACCTGCTGATTTGCAATCTATCACAGATAATATTGCAGAAAGAGATCATATTGATTCATCTCGTGAAACTGCACCGCTAAAAAAACACGAATCTGCTGTAGAAATCGACACATCGAATCTCACCTTTGATGAACAGGTTCAACAAATTGTTGAGCTTATTGAAAACAAAGGACTCAAATCAAACAAACATTAACTCTAATCCCATATCAAAGCCTTTTAGCCCAGATATGCGGCATTTTTTCAAAACAAAATAAATGTCAGAAGAAACAAAAACTCAAACTGAAGAAACAACAAAAACTGCTACAGTTGACACTGTTGAGCGTCACATTTTCACTGGTGAAATCGAAGGTGATGTAATCAAATTAGAGGATCTTGATAGCATGACCGATTACACTAAAGACGAATTTGCGTCTTTAATGAACATGTATGAAGGTACGTTGAATGCTATCACTGAAAAAGAAATTGTATCAGGTACTATCGTTGGTATCGACGAGAAATACGTAATTATTGATATCGGATTCAAATCTGAAGGTATTATTCCTTTGAACGAATTCCGTCATCCTGATAAAATCAAAATCGGTGATGAAGTAGAAGTATTTCTTGATAAAGTAGAAGACCGCGAAGGTCAATTAGTTCTCTCTCGTAAAAAAGCTGACACCTTACGTGTATGGCAATTCATCGAAGAGGCTTACAACGAACAAAAAATTATCGAAGGTTTCATCAAACGCCGTATCAAAGGCGGTATGGTTGTGGATATCGATGGTATCGACGCCTTCTTACCAGGTTCTCAAATTGACGTTCGTCCTGTTCGCGATTTCGACGCGTATGTTGGTAAAACCATGGAATTCATGGTTGTTAAACTCAACATGTCTAGCGAAAACGTTGTTGTTTCTCACCGTGCTATCGTTGAGTCTGATCTTGAAGAGCAACGCTCTCAAATCCTCCAAAGCATGGAGCCAGGTCAAATTCTCGAAGGTCACGTTAAAAACATTACCGATTTCGGTGTGTTCATCGATCTTGGTGGTGTTGATGGTTTATTACACATCACAGACCTTTCTTGGGGCCGTGTTGAGCACCCAAATGAAATCGTTAAACTCGATCAGAAATTAAACGTTGTTGTTTTAGAATTTGACGAGAATACTAAACGTATTTCTTTAGGTCTCAAACAATTACAGCCACATCCATGGGATGGTATCGACGGTAAATATCCTGAAGGAATGAAAGTTCAGGGTCGTGTGGTATCTATCGCTGATTACGGTGCTTTCATCGAATTAGAGCGTGGTGTTGAAGGTCTTGTACACATTTCTGAAATGAGCTGGACACAGCACATTAAGCACCCATCTCAATTAGTTGAGAAAAACCAAATGATTGAGTGCGTTGTGTTAAACATCAGCAAAGAAGACAAAAAAATCTCTCTTGGTGTTAAACAATTAGAAAACGATCCATGGCAAAACCTCTTAGAGAAATACCCAATTAACTCTAAGCACAAAGGTACAGTTCGCAACTTAACCAACTTTGGTGTGTTTGTTGAATTAGAGCCAGGTATCGACGGTTTAATCCACGTTTCTGACTTAAGCTGGACTGATAAAATCAACCATCCGAATGACGTAGTTCAAAAAGGTGATGTAATTGATGTAGTTATTCTTGCAGTTGATTTCGAAAACCGCAGAATTACTTTAGGTCACAAGCAAATCGGTGAAAACCCATGGGAAAAATACTTAGTTGAATTTGCAAAAGGCAACGAAGTTGACGCCGTAGTGGTTCGTACTACCGATAAAGGCGCTTTCTTAGCTTTAGGTTTAGGTGCAGAAGCATTCTTACCAAAAGATGAAGCTGAAGGCGAATTAGCAGTTGAAACTTCACTCAAAGTTGTAGTAACTGATATTGATGAGAACAATAAAACCATCAATGTGAGCCAAAAACAATTAGGTAAAGTGAAAAAAGGCAAGCCTAAAAAACAAAAAACATCTGAGCCTGATGCATTGACTTTAGGTGAGATGTCAGGTTTAGCTGATTTGAAAAAAGAATTAGCTGAAAAAGAAGCTGCTGAAAAAGCAGATTCAGCTGAATAATTCCTGCTAATTAGGAAATTCGAAGGGAAGTTGAGCAATCAGCTTCCCTTTTTTATTTGGGAATGGGTAACAAAGAGAATAAGAAATGAGAGTTTTTGGGGATTAGTCAGCGATATTTAAAAAATCCAATAACTGCTGAAAATCGTTAAAATGAAGCTTAGTTAAAGCAAGTTTATCAGCGTCTGTCTCATTAGTAAACCAAGCTACATCCCATCCAAAACCGGAGCCACCCAATACATCACTGGAGTATGAATCACCTACATAAAGTATTTCATTAGATTGAAAGCCCGAAATAGTAGTTGCCGCTTCAAAGATCCCCGCTTGTGGTTTCATAATTCCAACGTCTTCCGAAATTACAATCTTAATTTCTGGCGTGTCTAAATTAAATTTCTTGAGTTTAATGCGTTGTGTTTCAGCAAACCCATTCGTCAGAATTCCTACAGGATAATGTTTTTTGATGGTTTCAAAAGCTTTTTGTGCACCTTTAATCCAAGTCCAATGTTCCTGATACCGTTCCATATAACGATCACCAACTTCCTGCCAAGAAGATGTAGATTCAATACGGAATAGAGTGCGTTCAAAACGAGTACGTTGAAGCTCATCTCTATCTATTTCACCACGACCGTACATTTCCCACAAAAAGACATTGATATGGTGATAAGTCTCTTGCAGTTGCTCAATGGTTACCAATTTGTTGAGTTCAAACTCTTGCCAAATATCAGCGAGAGCGAGCTTTTCAGCTTTTCTGTGATTTAATAAGGTGTCATCAAGATCAAAATAAATAAAACGGTAAGCCATTGCTATGAATTGAAAAGGTGATAAATAAAAAACGAGATTTCAGGTGTTTAGACTGAATAGTTTTAATCCAGTTTAATTATTTCAAAATAGGTTTATGAAACAGCGGAGAGAGAGGGATTCGAACCCTCGA
>SBGQ01000085.1 GCA_006226965.1 bacterium
TGATTGATGATGTAAACCAAACAGGTTACATTCTCATAGGAAATATCATTTAAATTGTGTGAATACCATGAAAACATCAGCATTAATCTTAGCTCTTTTTTTATTGAGCGGTTGTTACACACAACTAAGAATTCAAAAATCGTATGATTACGGTTACACCTCGAATCCCGATAGAGCAAACTATTCAGGGAATGCCGATTATGCCGATTCAGATTCTGAAAATTATGCTTATCAAGAAGGTTATGAAGATGGGTATGATAAAGCTGCTCAGGTATTTACAGATTGGCGTGTAGCCTCAAGATGGAATCCATATTACAATCGTTTTTATTGGGTTGACCCTTATTGGGGCGGCGCTTACTATGACCCATTTTTGTGGGATCCCTATTGGGGATATTATGGGGCATGGGGCGTTTCATATTATGCTGTCGGATATTCAACTTGGATGGGAGTTCGTTCACCATACTGGGGATGGAATTGGAGTTGGCCAAATCACTATTGGGCAAATGTTGTAATACATAGAGACGGGTCTAATGGAAATACAAGTTGGTCGTACGGACCGAGAGAAACCGGCGCAAACGGAAGTTTAAATGTACGAGCGTCAAGAACAGGTCTATTAAAAACAAATACAAGCGGGAATGTTCAAAAAGGCAGTACTACAAAAATTAGAGCGCCAAGAAGTAGTTCCGGTAGTATTTCTATTCCAACAAAACGTTCATCATCCGGCAGTTCTGGGTCGTCCAGTAGGGGTTCTTCCAGTTCTGGTTCGAGCAGACCATCTCGTTCAGGAAATAATGAACAGGCATACATTCCTGCAACCAATTCGTCAGGAACTAGCACTACAAGCACTGGTATTTCTTACACTAAACCAAGAAGTACAGGTTCATCTGTCAAGAGTTCATCAACAAATTCAAATCAATCATCTTCAGGTTCATCAAAATCATCAGCAAGACCATCAAGATCTGGCAAAAATTAACCCTTTAGTTCAACCATTATGAGAACGATTAAACCTTTCGTTGTATTGGCAGGATGTTTTCTGTTGACAGTACAGTCTGCATATAGTCAAAATTATGAAGATGCGGCACGGTATTTTAATGCCTCAAACGGATCAATCGGTGCGAATCTAAATACATCCGGTGCTTTCGGCTTATTACCGAACGATTTTCAGTCCGTTATGTTTAACCCGGCAATGAGTTCGCTTTTTGGATATTCTACATTCGGAGCTTCTTTAAACTCAGTTTATTCAGGGGCGGATGTCGGTTACTTATCAAACTCCTCAACATTATCTGAAACTTCATTCGGGATAAATGAATTATCTGGAGTATTTAAGTTTCCTGTTTATCAAGGTAGCTTTGCAATTTCTGCCGGATATATACAAACAGGAAATTTTAACAAAGTATTTTCGGCGTCAGGTTTTAATACACAAAACTCAATATCCGATTATCTGGCACAGACAACAGATGCAAATATTCAAAATCTCGGGTATTATGGATATGCAACGAATTATATGACAGTGAATAACGACTCTACTTTAGAGTCAGCTTTACGTTTCGATAATTTTAGAGGGATTGACCAATATGTTGAACAGTTGGAATCAGGGCAAATGGGTGAGTTTATTGTGAACGTTTCGTCTGAAGTAATGAAAAATCTTTTTCTTGGTGCCAGTGTGAGTGTCCCGATGGCATCTTATACATTTGAAAGAACATATTATGAACAAGACGTACAGAATTTTTATTCGATATATCCGAATAATGTGAGTTCAATTTTAGTGTCAGAATCTGTAGATGCAAGAGCTACAGGCGTTTATGCGAAATTAGGGTTTGTATTTAAGCCAATATCGTGGTTAAATATCGGTGCCAGTTACCAAACACCTTATGAGTTAGAGATGAGTGAAAACTATACCTATTCAGTTTACACTACATTTGATGACGGTACCAATTCTCCGATTGATGAAGACACGAATTTAGAAGGTTCTTTTGATTATAGTATAAGTAATCCACAAGTTGTGCAAGTTGGATTGGGCATTGAAAACCTGAATGGTTTTGATGCAGGTCTCACCTTGGATTATCGTTCTTTTGGTGATTTACAATTTAAGGTATCAAATACATATAAAGCATTCGAGTTGACTCAAAACAACCTGATTCGCCAAAATTTAACGGATGTATTATCTATAAGCGCCGGATTAGGATATGATTTTAAAGGTTTTAAGCCGCAGTTAGGCTTCTCTTATGTACCTAATAAATATCAGAATGGCGGTTATGATTTAAGATATTATAGTGCCGGATTTCAAGCCAGAGTTTCCGAGCAAATGTTATTAAACTTCGGAGTACAATATGCGAAGTTTACCGAATCCCCGACGTTGTATAATACTGCTGATTATGGAACAAGCCCGGCGATAAATATTGATTACAGTAAAATTACCGCTCAAGTAGGTGTGCAAATCAGATTTTAAGCCATATCAATAACACCCCGAAAAAAAAGGACTCATCTGAAAGATGAGTCCTTTTTTTTACTTGATTTCTTCCGGATTGTCTTTTAACGGATTCACACTAAGTACCGGTGCACCAACCGTTCGAACTACGTTTGCAGTTGTTGAGCCGAGTGTGAGATATTTAAGACCGGTTCTGCCGATAGTCGCCATTACAATCAGGTTGTAATTTCTGGAGAAGTGTAAATTAAAAATAGCTTCATGAGGAGATTCGCTGGTAAGAACAACTTCAGGTCGGACATTCTCTTTTATATCTGAAAAATATTCTTCAATTAAAGCATTCATACGATCTTTACGGAGCGCTGCAAATGTTTGAGCCGTTCCCATACTTTTAAACTCGTCGTATTTAATAATATGAACGAAGTCGATTTTAGCATCGGTAGCTTTTGCAAACGTTCTAGCCCATGAAAACGCTGCAAAAGAGTTTTCAGAAAAATCAGTGGTGAGTAAGATTTTGGTCATTGGTTCCAAAACGGATTCGCGCTCAACAATTAAAACAGGAGTATGAGATATTCTCAATACTTTTTCTGATACGGAGCCTAAAATGAAGCGTGAAAATCCGGTTCTACCATGCGTACTCATGATAATCATATCATAGTTCTTAGCTTCATCAGTTATGGCTTGCGGAGCATTCCCGACACTAACAATAGGGGGAGTAATTGCTTTTTTAGGGAGTTTTTCCTCTGCAACCTGACGTAATCTGTCTTTAATTGTCGGTTCGATTTCAGAGAAATTTACTTGCGAACCTATGCCCATTCCCATGTAGTATAAACCATCAATATCTGCTACCGGAATATATGCGTGAAACGGAGTAATTTTGGCACCAAGCATAGAGTGAATGACAGCGGCAGCGTCAAGGGCGAGCAAGGAAAGGTCTGAAAAGTCGATTGGGACTAGAATGTTTAACTTTTTCATATCGCCTCCTTTAAATCTAATTAAGATTTGCTAGTCTTAATATAATTGAAAATTTAAGAACTTGCTTTAAAACCAGTTCTTTCTTTTAAAAAAGAGCAGTAAACCGCCGGCACTTGTAAGCATTACAAGCAATACAAACGGATAACCCAAATACCAATTTAATTCAGGCATATTAAAAGGACTTGCTTCAGAATTAAAATTCATACCATACAAACCGGCAATAAAAGACAATGGAATAAAAATGGTTGAAATGATGGTTAAAATTTTCATCACTTCGTTCATTTTCATAGAAAGCTGGTTCATATAGGAATCAACAAGAGACAGTGCTGCTTCTTTTGAGGATTCTATTGAGTCCGTTAATTGGTTGGCGTGGTCATAAATATCTCTGAAATACAATTTGATTTCCGGACTGAGTACCGGATTGGTATCACGAATAAGGTTTCCGGTGTACTCGCGGGTTGCCCAAATACATTTTCGGCACGTATTCAGGTTTTGTCGTAATTCGTGCGTTTTTAAAAGGGTGTCCTTTTGGGGTGAAGTTATAATTTCTTCTTCCAGACGCTCAATTTCTTCATAAATCTCATCCAAAATCGGGAATAATGTATCTACAACAATGTCGAGTAAAGCGTAAGTAAGATAAGGTGAACCCATGGTTCGGATTCGTTTAGAGCTGTTTCGTATTCGCTCAAGAACAGGATCAAAAACATTCGTATCTCTTTCCTGAAAACTAATCACCCACTTTTCGGGAAAGGCTATTAAGCTGATTTGCTCGGTAGTAAATCGTTCATCAACCGCATTTCTGAACGGAATGTTTTGAACAAAAAACTCATAATCTGTATACGATTCTTGCTTTGTTCGTTGATGTGTATTCATAACATCTTCAAGAGCTAATGCCTGAATCTGAAATAAATCGCCGATTTCGCGGATGACTTTACTATCGTGAACTCCGACTACCTGAATCCAAATCGTGTGTTCACTTGCTTTAAATGTTGCTAAATCGGAAGTATTTACATCTCTGTGCTCATAAAAATGGTTCTCAGAGAATTCGTAAACGTGAATTTGAATCGGTTTTTCATCAAATATTCCGGTATGCACTAAACTGCCCGGAGGTAAGCCAATCGTTTTTGTTTTACGGGCTTTTCTAATGAATTTTTTTGTCTGATGGTTAAGCTGTTTAGTAACTCTGTTCATACAAGAGGTTGAATCCGATTTTGCATTTCAAGCTCAATGTATCATTTCTATGTCAGGGTTTCAAAATTTTAATGAGCTCATTACCAACTTCTGCTGTACTTAATTTCCCGCCTAAGTCTTCGGTAACTAAACCCTCAGCTAAACAAGTTTCAACGGCTTGCTCAATTGCTGATGCAGCTTCTAATTCGCCGAGTTGAGTTAACAACATTGCCGCAGACAACACAGACGCAAACGGATTCGCAATGTTTTTCCCTGCCGCTTGTGGATAAGAACCGTGAATGGGCTCAAATAACCCGACTTTTGAACCAATGGAAGCGCTAGGCAACATCCCCATTGAACCGGGAAGCATGGATGCCTCATCCGATAAAATATCACCAAACATATTTTCTGTTAATACTACATCAAAAAAGCGCGGATTTCGGATGAGTTGCATGGCCGCATTATCAACAAACATGAAGTCTAATTCCACATCAGGATACGATTTTGCTAATTCGGTGACGGTTTCACGCCATAAACGAGAAGTTGCTAAGACATTGGCTTTATCAACCATTGTTACTTTTTTTCTGCGTTTTTGCGCCAGTTCAAATGCAACTTTACTTACGCGTTCAATTTCGTTTTTATCATATACGCAAGAATCGAAGGCTTTAAATCCGTTTTCAGTTCGCCCTCGAGGTTCGCCAAAATAGATTCCGCCCGTTAGTTCACGCACAAAAACCATATCAACCCCATCTAATAATTCATTTTTTAGAGGGGATGCATGGTATAATGCAGGCCATGTTTTTACCGGACGCAAATTGGCAAAAAGTCCTAAATCTCGGCGCATGGCTAATAGACCTTGCTCCGGACGTACTTTGGCGTTTGGGTCATTGTCATATTTGGGATGACCTATTGCACCAAATAAAATCGCATCGCTTTCTTTACACAGTTTTGCCGTTTCTTGTGGATAAGGATTGCCTGTTACATCTATCGCAGCAGCGCCGACTAAGCCTTCTGTAAAGGTGAGTTGAAAACCGAATTTCTCTGCGGCAGTTAATAATACTTGAATACTTTGGATGGTAACTTCCGGTCCAATTCCGTCACCGGGTAAAACAGCAATCGAATATGTTTTTGACATGTTGAAATGTAATTATCTCTTTAAAATCCGCCAATCAGGCATGTTTTCTGCGTAGGTTGAGGTTACAGATTGTTTACTGAGTAAGTAATCCAAATCATCAAAACCATTGAGCAAACATAGCTTTTTGTAAGGGTTGATTTCAAATGAAAATTTCTGAGAAGTGTCATCTCGGGTTACTACCTGATTTTCTAAATCAACGGTTAGTTTTAAATTCGGGTTTTGCTGAATAGCGTGTAATAATTCACGAACCGCTTCATCTTCTAATTGAACAGGTAAAATGCCGTTATTCAGTGCGTTGTTCTTGAAAATATCCGCAAAGAAAGAAGAGATAACTACTCTGAAACCGTAATCACCGATCGCCCAAGCAGCATGTTCACGGCTTGAACCACATCCGAAATTACTTCCTGTTACCAGAATTTGTCCTTCAAAAACGGGGTTATTTAACGGGAAATCAACGATTAAGCTGTCGGTTGAATCAAATCGCCAATCGCGAAATAAATTATCACCAAAACCATCACGGGAAGTTGCTTTTAAAAAACGGGCAGGTATTATCTGGTCGGTATCAATATCATCAACAGGTAAAGGAACAGCCGTTGATGTCAAAGTTTTAAATGCTTGCATGAGTCTGAGCTAAATAGGTTCGTACGTCGGTTAGTTTTCCGGTTAGCGCGGTTGCCGCTGCGGTTAATGGAGATGCTAAAATTGTTCTCGCGCCCGGTCCTTGTCGACCTTCAAAATTCCGGTTTGATGTTGAAACACAATATTCACCTTTGGGGATTTTATCTTCATTCATACCCAAACAAGCAGAACAACCCGGTTCTCGTAGTTCGAATCCGGCTTGAATGAACACTTTATCCAAGCCTTCCGATTCAGCTTGGTCGCGAACTTGTCGGGAGCCCGGAATGATATAAGCCGTTACATTTTCTGCTTTTGTTTTTCCGTCGATTAATTTGGCTACAGCACGTAAATCTTCGATGCGGGCATTGGTACAACTTCCAATAAATACGAAATTGACATCTGTTCCTTCCATAGATTGATTTTCGTCTAATCCCATGTATTTCAGACTTTTGAGGAAATTTTCGCGGCTGTTTTCTTCAATTTTTGTTGATGATGGAACTGCTTCGGTAATCTTTATTCCCATTCCGGGATTGGTTCCGTATGTAATCATCGGTTCGATGTCTTCTGCGCGGAAATACAACTCTTTGTCGAAACTTGCTCCACGGTCAGAATAAAGTTCTTGCCACTCATTAAGGGCTTGTTTCCAAGCTTCTCCTTTCGGAGTAAAAGTCTTGTCTTTTAAATAGTTAAAGGTGATTTCGTCCGGTGCTATTAAACCACCACGCGCGCCCATTTCGATAGACATATTACAAATAGTCATTCGGGCTTCCATGCTTAATCGGCGAATAGCTGAACCACAATATTCCACAAAATATCCGGTTGCTCCTGAAGCAGAAATGCGAGATAAAATGTATAGAATGATGTCTTTTGAAGTGACACCTTCACCTAATTCACCATCAACGTGAATGCGCATTTGTTTTGGTTTCGCTTGCAATAAGGTTTGGGTTGCTAAAACGTGTTCAACTTCGCTCGTGCCAATTCCGAAAGCGATTGAACCAAATGCTCCGTGTGTAGATGTATGAGAGTCGCCGCACACAATGGTAACTCCCGGTAAGGTAATTCCTAATTCCGGACCAATAACGTGAACAATTCCCTGAAAAGGGTGCCCGAGTCCATATAATTCTACACCGAATTCTTCGCAATTTGTGGTAAGCATTTCCACTTGTTTGCGAGAAAGGGTCTCCGAAATGGGTAAATGTTGATTGATAGTCGGGACGTTGTGATCGGCGGTAGCGATAGTTAAATCGGGTCTGGAGACGGGAAGTCCACGTTTTCGGAGCCCGTCAAACGCTTGTGGGCTTGTAACTTCATGGATGAAATGGCGGTCAATAAAAAGCACATCCGGGCCATTTTCAACTTGAGTAACAACATGTTTTTGCCAAATTTTATCAAAAAGAGTAGGCATTTTTGAAAAGGGATAAAGGTTTAGGTTTAAAAAGGCGTAAGGTGTAAGGTTTATGGAGTCAGGAGTATGGGGAATTCAGCATTTTGGACTATAAATCAACAATCTGCCATCATCCATCAAAAATTTATAAACTCCGACATCCGACATCCGACATCCGACATCCGACATCCGACATCCGACATCCGAC
>SBGQ01000063.1 GCA_006226965.1 bacterium
AGTTAAATATGTGTTATTTGATGGGAATGAGAGAAGTAGTCAGGCTTTTTTACAACAAATATCAGGTTTAACTATTCCGGGATTAATATCAAGGAATCAGGCAGAACGAGCAAAAATCAGATTAGAGCGCTCCCGTTTTTTTTCTGAGGTTTCTAGTCCACAGTATGTTAGGGTAGATTCAGGTATAGGAATAAAGTATATCGTTAGAGAACAAAACCCCAATCGCTTTGATTTGATATTAGGATATGTGCCTAAATTAACCGGTGGAGGAGATATTGTCGGAAATGTAGAGTTGGATTTGATGAACATCATCAGCGAAGGGAATCAAATTGCGTTAAATTATTCGAGATTAGAAGCTTTAAAAACTAGAATTGATGTTGAACTTAATCAAAAATATATAGCTGGATTGCCTATTAGTGCAGGTATTCAATTTGATTTGTACCAACGTGACAGTACGTTTCAAACAAAAAACTGGCGAATTAACAGCACTTATGAACTAAGTCCTTACTCATCAATTGGTGTAACAGGAAGAAGTGAATCAACCGGAACCGGAGTTTCAAATTCTCAGCAAATAAGTAATGGGAATGCTCTTTTTTACGGATTTGTCTATGAGTTAGATTTTCGGAATGATGTGTATGTGCCGACTCGCGGTTTGTATAGCAAGATAGCAGCAGAATTTGGAAAAAAAGAAAATACCTTGGACTCCGATACCAGTATGTATCCGAAACGTGAGACCAAACAATGGTTTACACTTGAAAGCGAGTGGTATAATACCTTTAAAGGCAGGCATACCTTTTTGTTAAGTGGATATGGCTCTATTTTATTGTCAGATTTTTATCAGGACTCGGATTTATTTCGCTTTGGAGGCTCTAAAACATTCAGAGGGTATAATGAAGAGCAGTTTGGAGCATCGAAAGTGTTATGGGCAAATTTGGAATATCGTTTTCTATTGGACAGAAGCAGCTTCTTATTCGCTTTTCATACAAGAGGTTGGACTGAATCTCCCACATTAAAAACAGAGGCTGGCGTTATAGCCGGATATTCGAAATTTTTACAGTCTTTTGGGTTAGGCTTAGCGTATAAAACTCGATTAGGATTGTTGAGCTTTACGTATGCAAAATCACCGGAAGATACCTTTGATAATGCCAAAATACATTTTAGTGTTAAGGGGAGTTTGTAGATAGAGTTAATCACCAATCCATTTATCCAATCCCCAAATGAACCCGACTATCAAACCGATTGCTAGTGTAGCCCAAACAGGTTGCCAAATCACAAAACCGCCAATCATTCCAAGAAGAGCCCCTAAATATTGAATGTATTGGAATTGCTCATTTGTAGTGCCTTTAATAAGATTCGATAAACGTTCTTCATCAAATCGTTGAATATTTTCTTCAACTAATTGGTGTACATCGAATTGTTGTAAGATAGAAAACAAGCTTTTGCTCACATATTCTTCAATTTGTTCCGATTTTTCTTCAATGAGCGGCGGTATTTTATCTAATGATTCATCCAGTTTAGTGAGCGTGGATTCTAACTGTTGCGGGAGTTGGGCTATTGCATTTTCAACCATACGTTGAGCATGTTCGCCTCGCATCAACATGTAAGCTTTGAGCGCCATTTTCTCCATTGAGTTGTTGTCTAAACTATCTTCGATTTTTGAGATGATTTCTTTTGCGATTTCAGCGCGTACATCCGGATTTTCTACTAATGATGAAACGTATTCCGTTATGATTCCTTTTAATTCATTTCGAAATGCTTCACTTTGTAATACGTTATGAATTAAATCCAATCCTTTACGGCGATAGGTTCCTATTAAATCAGATTCAATCAGTTTTTGTTTAATGATTTCAGGATTGATTAAATCGGTGGATACAGCTTGCGCCAAACGATAAGCAATACGATTTTTTTGTGATGGAATTAAACCTTGTCCTAAAATCGGACGCTTATATTTGGGTTTGAATAACATGGTTATTGCTAACCAATTCGTGAGATAACCGATTAAGCCGCTAACGCTTATCATGGTGAGCAGACCGTCTAATGCAAGGAAGTTACCATAGAAGTTGAGCTTAATTCCGTTAAAATCCCAAAAACGAGCTGCTATAAATACAATCGTTAAAAAGCCCGGTAGAAGTTTTAGCCCAAGTATGAAGTTGGAATGTCCTTTTGCAGGCGGAGGTGGTGTATGTACTTTTTTCTTTTCTGATGGTTCCGGAAGCGAATTGCTAACATGTGAGCTGATTAATTTTCCCAATGAACTGCCCAATTTTTTGGTGCGTTCGCCTGCATGTGTTAAAAGGTTTTGGTCGGACATAAATTGCTTATTTCTGAAAGTGGGGAAGGTATATGATTTTAATGAAGAAAAGTTGTCTCACTCATGCATTTATATGTATTGATTAATCGAACAAATCCCAGCCAAATACAAAATTTGTACTCATGTATTCACATTAATAAACGTTTAAGTATAGATAGCGCAACTATAATTGATGGTATAGAATGAATAAAAAGAGCGTTTTAACAAAAAATAAGTATTCCACGGTCCATCAATCCAAATCACATTGATGGGTAATTAATTATTCAATCCAGTTACTGAATCAAAATGGACTTTTCTTTCTAAATAGAACTGGTATTGCTTGATGATTTCAAAAAAAAGCTTAACTTGGCGTATAGGTGAAAGCGCTTACATTTAGCGCTTTAGGTTGGTAATTATTAAATATTTATGTCTATGAAAACTCGTTTTCTCGGTGTTTTTACACTGTTGTTTGCGGCCGTTTTAACGCTATCATCAATAAAAATAAACGCTCAATCCATTTATGAACCGGAAGGCATAAATATGCCGGGAACGTGGAATAGCTGGACAAACTCGCTCGATACTGAGCAAATGGGAAATTTCAGAATGCGGTTCCGTGCATTTGGCGGCGGACAGTATATAAGTCAACTTTCGGTAAATACCAGTGAGGCTGATGTGGTTGGCGGTGCATACAAAATGCTGTTTACAAGCGGCCCAAGCGGAAGTTTATATCAAAATAAATGGGCTGATGGTGCTCTGTCAGAAAATATCGTTAGTCCGTTTAAGTTGGGAGGAAACGCAGATAATGAGCTTACTTTATCTGATGGGTTTGTTTATACCATCATTTTTGATGACAACGGTTATGCTGATTCCAAAGCATCAATGATGAAAACAACGAATGCTCCGGTTCAAATTCTGTCTGTTTCGGGCGTTCCGACGGCATCGGTCACAGCGGGTGAAGCTGTCGGCATAACCATCGAATTATCGAATATAAAATCACCGGAAGAGCGTTTTTATGTGTTGTACAGCACGGACGAATATCAAACAACCGAAAAAATCGAGATTACTGAATTTGATGGCGTGATCGGTTCCGTAAATATTCCCGGACAGGCTGATGGTGTTACCTTATCGTTTTTTGTAATAAGTACAGCCGTTGATGCTGATTCTTGGGGAGAAAATCGTGATTTATTCATATTAGACTGGGATTCTAATGATGGAGCAAATTATAGCATAGGATTTGGTTCATTAGCATCTTTGTTGATTCCTGCGAATAATGCTGTTGGTTTAGAAAAGGATGTGAGTTTTGTTTGGACACCAATTCAAAGTGCTGAAGCGTATCAAATTCAAGTAAGTGCCGAAGCCGATGCGGAGTTCTCCACGCTTTTAGCCGATGAGGTCGTAACAGATACCACATTTACCATTCCAGCCGACAGTTTAACCTTTAATTCAATGTATCGCTGGAGAGTGCGAAAAAGCAGCGAAACAGAGGAAAAATGGTCGAATGTGTATCATTTTAAAACGCGTGCGAGTATTGAATACGTTAATTTGAATGAACGTGCTTTGGTAATAAATAAAGGCGACAGCGTTCGAATATCAGGAAGAGTTTATATTCCGGAAATTACAGCCGGAGAAGGACTTACGGAGAATTTGCAGGCTTGGGTCGGTATTTCATCAACGAATACAAATCCGGCTGAATGGGGAGAAGAAAGTTGGAATGATGCAAGTTTTAAAACTCAAAGCGGTAACGATGATGAGTTTGAGTATTATATCGGTAAAGAACTGGCAAACGGTACTTATTTTATTGCAACACGATATCAATATAAAAATGACGGATTTGTTTTTGGAGGAAGTTCTGCTAACGGAGGTGGCTTTTGGGATGGAACAACAAATACAAACGCAACCCTGACAGTTACACAACTTGCTACGGCTTTAAGTCCGGCAGGTGGTGTTCAACACCTTAGTGTACATCCGACTTTTACGTGGAAGAATATCCCTGATGTGTCGTTTGATGTGCAGGTTACCACACTTTCAGATGCGAATTTTGCGAACCCTGTGGCTAGCGTAACCGGTATTCAGGATTCCGTGCTAACATTAGAAACCGCTTTAGAATTCGGGCATTCTTATCGTTGGCGAGTACGTTTAGGCGGTGAAATCCCGGGTCCGTATTCGGAATCAAAAACGTTTAAAACAAGGGGAGAAGTCGGTTTTTTCAATCTTCAATTTGTGGAAAACGATACCTTGGCGGTTAGCGAGTCCTTATCGATGTATGCGCAGTTGTATATAAACGGATACACGACTTTGGCAACTGTTGCAACACAAGTAAGTGTTTGGATCGGAATCAACACAGAAAATACAGATCCTTCCACTTGGGATGAGTCAACATGGAATTTTGCCCTATTGAATGAAAACAGTTTAGGCAATAATAACGACGAATACTCGGTTCAGACCGGTTCAGATTTACCTGTAGGAACCTATTATGTGGCAGCGAGAATGGCTTATTTGGATGATGATTATATGTACGGCGGTTTTTCTTCTAACGGTGGTGGTTTTTGGTCTGAAACTAACGGGAATTATTCGTTTGAAGTGATTGTGCCGACATCGAATGAAACGATTCAAAAAGCTGCACAAACGCATTTGCTGCAAAATTACCCCAATCCATTTAACCCGAATACGACTATTCCGTTCGAGTTGGAATCGGCTACACAAGTGAAATTGTTTGTAGTTGATGTATTGGGCAGGGAAGTGGCAACATTAGTGAATCAATCCATGACACAAGGCAAGCATTCTGTTTTGTTTGATGCGAGTCGGTTTGGAAGCGGATTGTATTTTATAAGAATGGAAGCCGGAAATCAGCGTTTTGTTAAGGCGATGACGTTAATTAAATAAAAACACAATTCACGTGAATGTAATTAACCAAAGTTAATCGCTCTTGAGTAGAAAAAAGGTATTTTCCTGAGAACAAGGATTCAAAAATGAATCCTTGTTTTGTTTTTGGTTATCAATCCATAATAATCATGCTATTAAAAAAAATCAGTTCAGGTGTATTTCATCCCGGTATTTGGGTTCTTTTATTGGCAATACATCTATCAGCATCGGCGCAGATACAAGTCGCTTTATCATTTGATGATCCGCATACAAATCAAACCCTTGACTTAAATTGGAATCAAAGAAACGAATCCATTTTACGAATCTTAAAAAAGTTCGAGTTGAGTTCGACGTTGTATGTGTGCGGCTTTAGAATTGATTCTGAATCCGGAGATTCTTTATTAAAAACGTGGGATTTAGCCGGGCATGAGTTAGCCAATCACAGTTACTCGCATTGGTATTTAAACAGTAAAAAAATATCGGCTCTGGCATTTGTAAATGATATAAAACGTTCAGATTCATTGATTAATGGATATTCTGCCTTTGTGAAGAGATTTCGTTTTCCGTATCTGAAAGAGGGGAATACTGAGGGAAAACGGGATTCTGTCCGTGATGCTTTGAACCAAACAGGTTATGTGAATGGTCATGTGAGTATTGATGCCTCAGACTGGTATTATGATCAACAATTAAGAGATACTCTTTCGAAAAATCCTAACGCTGATGTGGATTTATATAAGCAAGCATATCTGGAACATATTTGGGATCGAGTTCAGTATTATGATTCATTGGCAAGTGTTGTGGGGTACTCCAAAATGAAGCATGTATTATTGCTTCATCACAATTATATCAATGCTCGATTTTTGGGTGATTTATTGACGTTTCTAAAACAAAACGGTGTGCAACTTATATCGACCAAAGAAGCATATTTGGATTCCATTTATTCTCAAATACCAATGATTTTACCGACGGGAGAGAGTATTATTTGGCAGCTGGCTAAACAAATTCCGGAACATGCATCAACTTTGAGGTATCCCGCTGAGGATGGTACGTATGAGAAAGATATTTTGAGGAAAAGAATCAACGAAAGATGATTGGTGTAATTCTGCCAGTTTCTGTTCTTTGCTGCCATAAATGTTTAACGTTTTACGAGAACCGAAATCCCGAAAGTGCTTAGAATCCAGTTCCCAAACCCTCTGCTGTTCTCGTTCGGCAAAATTCATGAATTCCTAATCGTAAGTGAGTTTTGTATATACGCTGCACACGTAACGCTTCGCTGTAAAATTGGGTATATAGCTTGGAGGCTCCTGCATCCGCAGGAGTGACACTTTTTTGAACACTACCATGAGGACTTTTCATCATCTAATCAACTAATCAACTAATCAACTAATCATCTAATCATCTAATCAACTAATCAACTAATTGCCTCATAATCTCATCGCTTTTACAAGAGCTTTTAGTACCATGAGTCTGGAAATGCGTTTGTCATTTGAAGGGATAATATGCCAAGGAGCGTGTTGCGTATCGGTTCTTACTAACATTTCATGAATGGCATCTTCATATTGCCCCCATTTATCGCGATTTCGCCAATCTTCGTCCGTGATTTTATAATTTTTATACGGTGTTTCTTCACGTGCTTTAAAACGAGCAAGTTGTTCTTCCGGTGTAATATGCAAAAAGAACTTCACCACACGAGTGCCGTGGTCAACCAGTTGCTGTTCAAACTCGTTTATTTCAAAGTAAGAACGCTTCCACTCGGGAACCGTGGCAAAACCCTCCACACGTTCCACCATAACGCGTCCGTACCAAGATCGGTCGTATAAAGTCACATTTCCGTCACGTGGAATATGTCGCCAAAATCTCCACAAATAATGATGTGCTTTTTCTTCATCGCTTGGGGCGGCAGTTTGAATTACACGATAAAACTTAGCATCCATACAAGAAACAACTCTGCGAATAGCGCCGCCTTTACCTGCAGCATCCCAACCTTCAAATACAATTACCGTCGATTTTTGTTTTTGATGAGATTTCCAGGATAAATCCTGAAGTTCAAGAGAAACGTCTTCAAATTCTTTTTTATAAGCTTTAATGTCTTTTACTGTTGGAAATTGCACCGTAGATATCACACTATGAGATTTTAACCAGTTTTGTTCTTCACTATAACCTAAATCAAGAGTAAGAGGCTTTTTATGTAATTGATTTTTAAGTGCTTTAATTAAAATTTCGGCTGTAAACACTTCACGATAGCGTTCATCAGATGCATCAATAACTTGCCACGGTGCAGCAGCAGAATCCGTTAAGCGTATCGTCTGTTCTGAAATGGTTAAGAAACTATCGTACTGTTTATGAAACTCCCAGTCTTGTTTTGAAACACGCCAAGCTGTTCGTTTGTCTTTTTCCAGTTTTTTAAATCTCGCTTTTTGCTCTTTTTTGCTGATATGCAGCCACAATTTAATAATGATTGTGCCATTATGAGACAACATGTGCTCATGAAAACGAATTCGATGTAATTGAGAATTAAACGATTCTTCACTTAAATCGCCATGAACCCGATCTATAATTGCTTGTGTGTACCAAGATCCAAAAAAGATTCCCACTGTTCCTGCTTGTGGCATAACTCGCCAATATCTCCAGAACTCAGGGCGATTTTTTTCTTCATCTGATAAAGCATGAAAAACTTGTGTTTGAATGGAGCGAGTATCCATCCATTCATGCAATTTATTTACAAGTGCGCCTTTACCGGAACCTTCCACGCCCGAAATAATGAGCAAAACAGATTTGTTAGACTTACTCAGTTCATGTTGTAACTGTAATAATTCTAGGCGCAGCTGTGGGACTTTCTCATCATATACTTCTTTAGAAAGTTTGTTTTCAGTGGATACATGGTTAAACATATGAGCCCCCAATAGGTGTTCCGAATTGTAATCAAGGTAAGATTAATCGCTTGTCTTCCAAAATGGAATTCGTAATCCGAGTAGGGAACAGTGTGGTCTGTTTAGGCAACAGTTGAATTGTAAAAAAGTGTTTAGAGTCTTAATTGAATCGGTTTTTAATTGGCGCGTGATTGGCATCGCATAGTCCGAATAATATTGTTTAGTTCCAAAGGAGGAAACTATGTTACATCGATTACAAAGCACGTTGTTTGCTATGGTGTTGACACTAAGTTTGGTCTCACTAGCCGGAGCACAAAACACGATTAGCGGAACGGTGATAGATGCAACCACCGGGAATACTATCGAAGGTGCAACGGTTACTTTAGGCGCTGCTTTAGCTACAACCACCGATGCAAGCGGACACTATACCTTTACAGGTGTTCCAACGTCAAAAGTTCTTGCTGATTTTGAATTCGACCCTTCCCAAGGTGATGCTCCATTATCAGTAAATTTTACCTCTTCAGTTGAAATTGAAACCTATCAACTTACCGTATCTAAAGACGGTTATATTTCTCAGGTTGATAATGATGTAATAATGACTAACGGAGAAGACAAAACGATGAATATCAGTTTGTCTCCTGTGTTAAATGAAGGCTCACTACGATTTGTTTTACATTGGGGCACAACGGAAAGTGATTTAGATTTTCATTTATATACACCTCAAATTGATGGCTCTAATTACATTGTTTATTATGGTAATCAGGGTTCATTATTGAGTGCACCATTTGCCTCATTAGATTTAGACGATACAAGTTTTGAGGGGCCGGAAACCATTACAATCGGACAATTAATTACAGGTACATATACTCTGTATGTGAACAATTTCAGCCAGAATTATCCAATCGGTGAATCCGGAGCTTATGTATTAATTTATCAAGGATCGCAGCAAATTACCCGAATTAATATCAATACAAGCGGCACAGATAAATACTGGATAGTCGGTACTATTGACGGTGATTCAGGTGTGTTCTCCGAAGTAAACGGATTCTCGCCAACCGATCCTGCCGGATTGTATAAAATGGCGCCAAAAACATCGTTTTCACTGGCAGAATTGACACCATCTTATATTTGGACATTCGGTGACGGAGACATGAGCGGAGATGCTAATCCTATGTATGAATATCTAAATCCGGGTTTGTATTCGGTAAGCTTAACCGTAAATACTTCTCCCTATTTTGATGATGCAGTAGTAGTAAAGCCGGATATCATTGATGTGTTTTCCGGAAATTCTGTGTCTGAAATTGAACCGAACGAGTATTCATCTCAAGGACAAGAGCTCACCATAGGTGTAACTGCTAATGGTTCTATAGGTTTTGATAACGATGGTAATGACTGGTATGCAATCTCTATACCGGAAGACGGAAGCTTTAACGTAGAAGTAACTAAATCAAGTGGTTTAGCATCTCGTTTAGCATTTTATCATAACAATGGCGGATATACAGGCTCATTACTAAAAGAAGGCTCCGGTACTAGCGATAGTTTTGGCGGAACAGATGTGATTACGTTCCCGGATATTGCAGCAGGAACCTACTATATTCACATTTACATGGACAATATAGGCGGCGTTTTCCCAGGCGGTTCAGGAACCTATCAAATTGCCACAAGCTTCGAACCTACAGGCATTTTAGCTGAGTATGAATCGAATGATTATCCATCGCAAGCAATTCCGTTAGATTTGAATGCAGGAACATCCGGTCATATCGGATATTGGGGCGCAACAGCTATAGATCGTGAAGATTGGTACGCTATTGATGTATTAGAAGACGGACATTTAAAAGTGCAAATCGACAAAAGTGCAACTTTAGCTTCATCATTGTATCTATATCACAATAATGGCGGCTATTCAGGTACTTTAATAAAAGAAGGCACTGCTAATTCTGATAAATTGGGTGGCTCTGATGTTATAGAAATGTACGATTTAGTAGCCGGAACCTATTTTATTCAGGTGTTTCTGCAAACGGATTCATACGCTAACAATATCTCCGGATATGGCACTTATGAGTTAACAACCTACTTTGAAAGTACAGGAATCGAAAATGATGTTGAACCGAATGACTATCCGTCGCAAGCTCAAATCATCAATACTACAGATATCAAAACAGGTCATATAGGTTATTGGGGTGCAACAGCTCAAGACCGTGAAGATTGGTATGCCGTAAGTATTCCTGAAGACGGTGCATTGCAAATTACCGTAATGAAAGGGTTGACACTTAGTTCAAAAGTATTCCTTTATCAAAATAATGGAGGTTATTCCGGTTCTTTAGTGAAAGAAGGTAATACTAACGAAACACAGTTTGGCGGACCGACTTTAGTAGAAGTTCCAAATTTAAGTGCAGGTGAATATTTAATTCAGATTTACTTGCAAACAGATTCTTATGCGCAAAACATTAGCGGTTTTGGTACATATGAATTAAGCATGATGTATTTGCCTACAGGTGTTCCTGCTGATTTTGAGCCCAATGATTACACCACACAGGCACAAATGGTTTTCATGAATCAAAAAACTAGCGGACACATCGGTTATTTCGGTTCTGCACCGATAGATGTAGTAGACTGGTTTAAATTCACCAATGAAACTTCAGGAGATGTAACAATTCAAGTAAATAAAGACATGAATTTGGCATCAAAATGGAGCTTATTTGAAGCAAACGGTGATTATAATGGTGCTTTAATAACAAGCGGAACTGCTCAGCCAACAGATTTTGGCGGTTCTGACATGGTTTCCGTTCCAGCTTTACCAGCAGGTGATTATTACGTTCAGATTTACCTTGAAATGAGTCCGATGGCTCAATATCTGGGTGGATTTGGTACGTATGAACTCATGTTATCAACAGGTGGAGTTGTTTCAGATTATATAGAATCAACCATGGAAGGCGGTTTATGGTCTGAGACTACAACATGGATAAACGGTGTTGTTCCACAATATGGAGATAATGTAATTATTCATGGTGATGTTCAGTTGGACTATACCACAGAAGTAAACGAATTAATCGTTGATTATCCGGCACGTTTGTACAACAATCATCCAAACGGAGAAGTAGTAGATCTGATGGTAGTCGGAAACCTCACGAACAACGGTTACATCTTTACAACCATGGAATATGGCGGATTTAGCTTTAACGTTATCGGAAATATTATGAATAACGGCGTTATTGCAACGAATACCTTCAATTTACATGGCAGTGGAGAACATGCAAATCAAGTATTGTCAGGACATGGCCAAATTGGTTATACAGACAATAACAACTTGCCGACCGGTTTACTAGGTTTAGTAACATCAATCAGCAAATATGAAGGAATGGTAATCGTAAATGGTATTACCAATTTCAGTAGTGTTTCAATTGATGAATATTTCATGGGATTTGATTTATCTGCTCCGGGTGAATATTCAACGAACGAAATCGGTTTTACCAATAACAACGATCAGAACATGTACAGCATCGTAAATGCACAACAAATTATTGGTGGACGTGTATTTGCCGATGGAAATGCGTTGTTCTTTAGAACTCAATTCCAAGATGTATCCTTAGATGGAATGATTCTCGTTGCAGAGCATATTGCACTGAACGGTTCAACCAATAACTATGCTCATATAATTGGTGTGGATGTTTTATCATCACCGGCAAAATTGGCAAAAGTTCAACCAAACGTTACTATGCCTGCATTAAGAGATTTGGGGTTAGAAATAAATGGCGTAATACATAACTATGGCCAAATATTTAACGCCGGTATCTCTGAAATGCAGTTTAATGCTTATGTATTTGGTGATATTTACAACCATAACAGATGGGCAACTGATTTCACATTCATGGTTGCTAACGGCGACCAAAGTGTATCATCAGATCAGCAACCGGATTTCATCGGGTTTGCTTCGAATTTGGCAATTCCTGCAAATGTTGTAGATGCTACCACATGGCAATGGTTTTTCTGGCCATATGAAAATGATAAAGAACGGTTAGAAGGCGAAGTAAACGAATACATTTACGGCGAGCCTCCTTATGAAGAAGCGTATGGTGCCGTTATTTGTAGTACCAATGTTGGTTGGTCGCGCAAGGTTAATCTGTACTTGAATGATAAAATAAACTCTGATTTAATGGCAGGATTCGAAACCAATATTCAAAACGGTTCGGCTCCGCTGTATGTAGAGTTTTACGATCGTTCGTATGGTAACCCTACCTCATGGTATTGGGAATTTGGTGATGGCGAATCATCAAACGAACAAAACCCGACTCATACCTACGTAAATCCGGGAATGTACACGGTAAGTCTCACCATTTGGAATGGAGATTTACAAGACCGAGTTGAATACATGAACTTCATCCAAGTATTTGGAGAAGGAGACTATGGTGTTCTAACCGGGCAAATTACGGATGCAGTTACCGGTTTACCTGTGCCTTTTGCATGGGTTGAAATAGGTTGGATGAGCACAACTACCGATGAAAACGGATATTACAGAATCGAAAACATTCCTCCGGCAGGAATGCATGTCGATTTCTGGGCTGATCAAAATTATGGTATGGCACCGTTGGGTGTACAATTCTACAGTAGTGTGCTGGATGGAACGTATCCGTTCTATGTAAGCGTAACTGGTTATAACTATTATTATTACAACCATGTTATGATTATTCCGGGACAAGAAACTGTATTTAACGTGAGTTTGTCACCATTACTTACATCTGCAACTATGCGATTTGTACTCAACTGGAATGCAGCACCTACCGATTTAGATGCTCACTTACAAACTCCGCAGTTTAGCAACGGCAACTCATATCATGTGTATTATGCAGAGTCTGGAAATATGGAAGCTGAGCCATTTGCTCAGTTAGACCATGATGTTACCAATGGTTACGGACCGGAAACCATTACAATAAAAGAACTTACATCAGGATTATATCATTTCTATATCTATAATTTCTCCGGTGATGTTCCAATAAATGAGTCCGGTGCCGTAGTTCAGGTTTACAATGAAAATGGTATTCTGCAAACTATTGAAGCTCCAAAAGAGGGCAATGGTTTATACTGGTATGTCGGTACGATTGATGGGGAAAATCAAAACTTTACACTCATTAATACCATACAGACTACAGAGCCCGGTAGCCCGCTGATGAAATCTGTTCGAATTCCTAAAGTTCAGCCGCTTGCAACTGAAGCCGAACCGGTAATCAGCTATTATTGGGAATTTGGTGACGGAAATTCATCAACAGAAATGAATCCATTCCATATGTACACTAATCCTGGCTTTTATTCAGTTCGATTAGTTGTAAACAATGGCGTTCAACAAGCTGAAATGTATTATCAGGATTATATCCGGGTTGCTGACCCAAGTAATAGCGTTTTAGCTGTTAATGATACTGTTACCGTTATAGCCGGACAGGCAATACGCATTAACATGCTTGATAATGATTATCTGCCGAATAACGGTTATTACAATTCTTGGTTTATGAATATCGAATCTGCTCAGTTGGGTATGCTTATTCCGTCTATGGATAACCGCTTTGCCATGTACATTGCCAGTGCAGATGTATCGGGTATTGAAGAATTCCGCTATGGAATTGCTAATGAGTACAGTTATTCAGAAGCGAGTATATTCGTTCGAGTAATTCCGGGTATTGTAGTTTCGAATACTCCGCCGGTTGTTATGTTGCCACTTGAATTATCCATTTTGGAAGATTCTTCAATTGTATTCCCTGCACGTAAAGTAATCTTTGATGACCGAACAGATTTTAATGATTTGTTGATTGAGTTCGGAACATCATCTACAAATGTTCAGGTAAACTACAATGCAGAAACCGGTCAAGTTGCCATTACTTCTTTACCAAACTTCTGGGGAACCGCGCGAGTAGGTGTAAAAGCAACCGACGAACAAGGTCTGTACAGAATAGATTCTATGTTGGTAACATTTATTCCTGTAAATGATATGCCATTCGCTCAAGTAACCGTTTCATCGGGTGAATTGGTTGAAGGCGGAATGAAGTTTACATTCACAGACGAGTCCACAGACAATCTAGATCCTGAAGGCGGTATCGTTTCTTGGTTGTGGGATTTTGGAGATGGAGAATCATCAACAGAACAAAATCCGGAACACATTTTCAAAGCAAACGGCATGTACACTGTTACCTTAACCGTAACGGATAATGCAGGAGCAACTGCAGTTGCAGAAGAAGATGTGGAAATCGTTATAACCAGCAACGAATCCAACATGGTTTATACTTTGGCGTTACATGGAAACTATCCGAATCCGTTTAACCCAACAACAACTATCCGATTTGAAGTTCCTGAAACAGGAAATGTAGAATTGTCCGTTTATAATACCTTGGGTCAAAAAGTGGCTACGGTATTAAATAAAACTATGTATACAGGTTTGTATAGTGTTCCATTTGACGCATCAAAACTATCAAGCGGAACCTATTTATATGTAATGCGCTACCAAAACAAACAATTAGTTGGCCGCATGACATTAGTAAAATAGAATGAAAATTGGCTTTAGCTATCATTCTGAGAAATTAGGGTGTTATGTTTAGTGGGAAGAAGGGGAGCAGTTTTACTGCTCCCCAATTCTTTACATGAAATAGAAAGTGCTTTGGTTGTTATATAATCGATGTTTTGATGAAAAAGAAAACATATAAGTTATGTCCTGCTTGCAGCAACTTTTGCCGTTCCGATGAAGCTGACAAGTTTTGTAATGTTTGCGGTTCTGAATTAATAGAAGCTTGCCAACATTGCGGTACTGAGATTGATATGCCCTATGCGAGGTATTGTAAACATTGCGGGAGTCCGTATCGAAATACTGAATTCGAGTCCGTCATCAGGCAAGAGAAAATCGTTATTTACAAAAGTAAATAAAAAAGGCTATCTCAATTTCTTGAGATAGCCTTTTTTATTAGGAATTGAAGACCAATTAGAAAATGATACGATCAACCTGACGTTTATTTTCAGCTTCATCAGTAGGGAAGCCGATTAAATTTTCAGTTAAAAGATTTGCTTCATTAGCCAATTCAACGGCACGGTCGCCTAAACCGCTCATCCAGAATACACGTTGCGCCACGAAAATTCGGGAAGCAGCATAATATAATTCACGTTGGATAGTATCGCGATCAGCAACTAAGGCTTGTAATTTCGATTGTAAGCTGTATGCTTTTTTCATGTCCGCATTTTGGCGCGCTTCACGAATGGCTTGCTCCGTTTGATAGGCTTCAGACTCAATAGAACCGATTCTATCCATGAAATACTTTAAATCATCTAGAGTGAGCGGTAAGCTCTGATCGATTAAACGAGTTGCATCTTCAAAACTTCCGGCCGCAGCATAGCGGTAAGCGTAACGAACAATCGAGGTAGCATCATAAATCAAGTTTTCGTTAAATGGAACTTGAGATTCGCCTTTTTTGAGGTATTCCAATGCAGCTGTTTTGTTACCCTGTTGTAAGTATTTAGAAACTAAATTTGCATACAATTCGCGGTAAGTTTCCATCATTCTTCTGATGTTTTCATCAAAATAAGCTTTTGGATTATTTACCTCACGGAATTTGAAAGTGTCCAAACGTGCAGCATGGATGGCAGGGATAACTTTACCTTGACCTTCGTTATGGCGTTTAGGTATTAAACGGTAAGCCTGACCTTCTAAATAGAAGTAGTTTTGCATGTTTAACTGACCGTCACGTGAAACCGTAATTGCGAAATAAATTGGACGTTTCCACACATTGGCTTTAATGATATCCATGATTAAATCGTCCTGAACACGAGTGTAATACAACTCATTTCCGCGACCGTCTTTTGTGAGGAAATTACCTTTGTAACTGAAACTCATTTCATCATCCAAAGAATCTACCGGAATAGGGAAGTCGATACGGTCAGATTTTACATAGAACGATAAGTCTTTGTTTTTACGAGCATTTTCTAAGGCTGAGCCTTCGTTGTTCTCTGTGTAAAACGTGTTTTTCAACAATTCTTTATCCACTTTAAAACGAACCGTTTTTGGCTCCCAGAAATCAGAGGCTTTCGAAAACTGAAACTTAGATTCAATGTTTTTGATTTGGTCATCTGATAAAGTGAGTTCAACCGGAGGCGATTCGTGCGACCATTGGTTTTTCAATTGGTTGATGTACCAAGGTGTATTTAACAAGGAAAGACAAACTACACGAACGTCAGTTCTAACTTTTTCCACTTCCTGTAAATACCAAAGAGGGAAGGTGTCGTTATCACCGTTAGTGAACAGAATTCCGTATGGCGCAACCGAGTTCAACAAGTTGTAAGCGTAATCCGGAGCCACATAACGTAAGGAACGATCGTGGTCGTCATAGTTTTGAACGAGCATATTACCCGGAACCGCAATCAACACTAACGCAAAAGCACCGTAACTGATTGACGGTGTTTTATCGAGTAAGGATTTTAAACCGTCCAGTAAAGCTCCAAATCCGATACCAACCCAAATAGCAAATGCAAAGAAAGAGCCTACATACGCATAATCTCGTTCACGCGGTTGATAGGGATACTGATTCAGGTAAACGATAATTGCTATACCCGTTACAATAAATAAGACGCTTACAGCCAATGCTCGTTTCCAGTCTTTCTGAACATGGAAAATCAAACCTAATAATCCAAGTAGGAAAGGAAGGAAGAAATAATTGTTATTTCCCCAGTTATCTTTATATCGGCTGTCAGAAAAGCCTGCATCCCAGCCGGTATCCTGAATATCACTTTCACGCCCAATAAAGTTCCAGTTGAAATACCGGATGTACATATGGTTCATCTGATAATTCCAGAAATAATCCCAATCGGAACTGTATTCGGCATATTTCTGAACATGACGTGGTTCTTGGGAATATCTTCTCGGAAATAAAGTTTCTTTTGAGATGGTTCCACGTTGGTTATCATACGTTCTGCCGCTTAAAATCGGAGTGCTTCCGTACTGCTCTCGTTTAATGTAAGAGATGAACGATTCCATCGTTTCAGGGTCGTTTTCATCTACAGGAGGGTTGGCAATAGAACGAATAAACACTAAGGCATAACTGGAATATCCAATTACAATCATGGCATAACTAATAGCCACAATATTGGCAATTTTATAACCTTTTATATGAGTGTAATAAATAGCTCCAATTATCAATAAAATAAAAAGAACGATAAACGTAGCCGGACCGATTAAATAAGACGTAGATTTTTCAATTGAACCGGCAATAGTTGCTAATTGAGTTACTGTAAACGGATAAATAGACCCAAATGCTAAAACAGAACCGATTCCCATGGCTATGAATGAAGTCCATTTGAATTCTGTTTTTTTGAAGTAAACAATCAAGGCCACAAAGAACAAACACAGAACGTTTAATAAGTGTACGCCTAAGGCTAAACCGAACATATAAGCGATTAAGACTAACCAACGTTCGTTGCCGGGTTCATCGTGGTGTTCACTCCACTTCATCGTTAACCAAACTACAATCGAGGTAAAGAACATGGATGAAGCATACACTTCGGCTTCAACGGCGCTAAACCAAAACGTATCGGAAACGGCGAATGTGAGTGCAGCAATAAGACCTGATCCGTAAATACTAACCTTGTCGGCAATGCCTAATTCATCGGGTTTTCCTTTGAACTCAATCATTAAACGTACTACAATCAAGTGTAAAAACATGATGGTTGCAGCCGACATAACCGCACTTAACATGTTCACCCAGAAAGCAACATTTTCAGGAGATGCAAATAATGAAAACATGCGTCCCATTAATAAGAAGAAAGGTGCTCCCGGCGGGTGAGTAACCTGTAAACGGTTGGCTACGGCAATAAATTCACCCGGATCCCAAAAGCTTGCAGTGGGCGCCAACGTGAGCACATATAAAATGAATGAAAACAGGAATGTAAATAATCCTAAAAGTTGATTTACTTTTTTATGATTTGATAACATTATATTCGAAATCGTTCTAGCTAAATGAAGCGCAAATGATACCGTGAACAAAACCGAAATACAAGAATTTTGTCAGATTTGGTACCTTCACCCCAGATTATTAAAATTTTGTTCCAAACGGCACGTATGTCAAAATCGTATCTCATCGTTCTTCTTTTTTTACCAGCTCTTCTAATTTCCTGTTCAACAACTAAGAAAGCCCCTTTAAATAACACGGAATCGAAGTATATAGATTCCTTGATTACGGAGCCTAGCGTTTATTATTGGGATAAACCAAAGTTTGAATTACCCATTTCTACATGGGATTTATTACATCAGAGAATTCATATTTCCGCTTTTCCGGAAACGCAACAGTTTGCAGTTCATACAGACATCATTCTAAAGAACAAGCCATTAGAGCAAAATAAGTTGTATTTAGACGCAATCGGCATTTTTCCCGATTCAGTGATTAATCTCAGTAACAATAAATCTCTGACCTTTGATACGACAGCAACATCCTTGCTTATTTACTTAGATAAACGTGTTCAACGTGGAGATACTCTTGCTGTACGAGTGATATACACAATTCAAAATCCGGGAATTGGGATTCATATCGTTGATGCGAAAAATGAGTTTGCAGACGAACCGTTTCAAATTTGGACACAAAATCAACCTGATGAAATTCGTTATTGGTTGCCAACTATTGCCGGCCCTGCGGATAAGGCAAGTATGGAGCTCTGGCTCGATGTGCCAGATACATTATCGACTATAGCTACGGGTATTTTGCTGGAAAAGTCTGAATCGAAACAGGGAAGAAGAACCGATTATTGGCGTTTACAACAAGACCAGTCAACCTATTTATGGGGATTTGTAATCGGTCAATTCGAAAAATCTGTTCAACGTTATAGCGATAAACGGCTGGAGTTTTTTACGGATAAGAAATTCAAAGCATACCATTCGATTATCTATAAAGATGTACCGCAAATGATTGAGCTTATGGAATCTTATACGGCGATTCCGTTTCCGTTTGATGCTTTGCGGTTTGTTCCTATTTATGAGTTTGATTCAGCCGGTATGGAAAACACAGGGATGGTTACCTTATTTGACGAAGCTCAGTTCGATTCAACTGCGCTTATCGATGTAAATAATGACGGGTTGCTGATGCATGAAATAGCGCACCATTGGTTCGGAAATACGGTTACGGTAAACGAATGGGGTTCAGTTGCTTTACAAGAAGGGATAGCCACATGGTTCGAATTAGAGTTTTTTAAGACGCATCGTCAAGCCGCTTATGAAGACGAAAAATGGTGGAATATGTATTCGTATTTGCATGAAAGCAGCCAATACAAGCGTCCGATTATAACCCCAAATTATGACAATCCTAATCAGTTATTTGATACCCATTCGTACGAAAAAGCGGCATTAGTTTTTGATTATCTTCGATTTTTGATAGGAGAAGATGCGTTTCAATCGGTTTTGAGAGAGTGGTTAAAAACTCCGCAAGATCAAATCAACATAAACCATTTTCAAAAAATTGTTGAAGAGCAAACCGGAAAATCGTGGAATATCTTTTTTAATCAATGGTTTAAGCAACCCGGACATCCCAAAATTGAACTTTCCCATTTTTCTGACGGAAACAAAACCATTGTAAAACTTGCTCAGGTTCAAAATCTGAAAAAAGAACCGGTTTTTCAGTTGAGATTACCCTTAACTCTATTCTATGCTGATTCTGTTCAGGAAACATGGATTCAATGGTACTCGAAAGACACCGTGATTTCTGTTCCCGCAGAATTGAAGGACATACAGCTAAATAATGGATTCATAGCACCTGTTGAAATTCATCAACATGTGGGTTTAAGTCAACTCATCTATCGACTCCGAAATACAACCGACGTCCATACTTTGGTAAATTCGTTGCTTTCTGTGCAAGCAAATGATAAAGACTCCATTTTAACCAAAGAGTTAAAGAATCTGATTCAGAATCATCCGTCAAATTTGGTACAAAGTATTGCTGCAGAGGTTTTAACAGCGCAATACACAACGGATGAGCGTGATTATTTTGTACATCTCTTGCAATCGGAAAAAGACGGAAGAGTACGCATTCAGTCAATTTACGCGTTGGCGGCTGATTCCGCAGCTTGGATAGACGATGTTTTGAAAAAGCAATTACAAGCAGAGAAAAGCTATTTTGTGAAAGCTGAAATCATAAAAGTTGGTCTTCAACGCAATGGGGACGCTTGGATATCGTTTGTAAAACCGTTTGCTAAACAAACATCCTATCAAGAAGTCCTAAAATCAGCAATTGTGCAAGGTCTTCAGGCCCTTAATTCAGATGAAGCATTTGAGCTTCAAATGGAGTTGGCATCGTATCAATCAAAAAAATCGTTTGTGTACGAATCGCTGTTTTCTTTGAGCTTGATGGAATCACTTCAACAGAAGCAGCAAGAACGATTAAACGAGTTGTATAAGAAGAAAGTGATATCAAGTGACTTATCGATTAAGTTATTGGCCGCAAAAGCTTTATTTGCGCAACCTTCACAAAAACCGTGGTTATTAGAACATTTGAACTCACTTCCTGAGCAAGATAAAATCTGGTTGCTTTCCGAACTCATTAAACCCGCCCTTGAAGTAGAAGTAAATCAACAATAAAGCCTTAATTTTTTAACAGTAAGTTTCTTGGTGAATCACATAGATTTGATTACTTTGCCCAAAATTGATTTAAGGTATTTGAACATGTTATAGGGGGCTTGTTTTATAAACGTACCCAAATGTGTTCGCCATTACATTTGAAGCTGTATGAAACAACGTTGGGTTCTGTTGATTTTTTTAATAGGTGTATGTCTGTCAAGAGCTTATGCTCAGGAGTATCCCATCACTCAAATCACGATAAATGATGGTTTGCCTCAATCCGTTGTTTATTCAATCATGCAAGATTCAAAGGGTTTTTTGTGGTTTGCCACACAAGACGGAGTAGGCAAATTCGATGGGATATCCTTTGCAAATTATTCGGTTTCTGAGGGTTTACTCGATAATATGGCTCGAGATGTTGCCGAAGATATTTTTGGGAATATTTGGATAGCAACAGATTCCGGTGTTTCAATCATTCTGGCTGATGATGATTCAAAAATTGTAACAGTGGATGAGTTAAGCAATTTGAGAGTTCGAACCTTATATCCTCGACCTGATTCAACGGTTTGGGTAGGTGTTACTGATATGGGAATTTATCAGGTTAAAGACTTTCGGGTGATACAACATTTAGATAAAAAGTTGGGTTTGGTTTCGAATCGCGTTTATGCACTTGAGTTTGATATCAACAATACGCTTTATGCCGGCACAGAAGACGGTTTAAGTGTGTATTACAATGGAAGTTTTAAAAACTATACCACAAAAGACGGTTTGTTATCCAATCGTATTCGGGATGTAAAACTAATTGAGAATACAAAGCTGTGGATTGCCGGATATGGCGGAGGAATTACAGAGTTCAGTCAAGGAAAGTTTAAAAAGTACAGTAAAGCAGAAGGCTTCCCGTCAATTAAAATCAATAAACTGATTCAGCGTAAAAACGGAAGTATTGTTATGGCTTCTGACGGAAACGGTGTCTATATCTACAATGGCAAAACAGTAGAGCACATTGCAGAGAGTAAAGGAATTAAAAATGGCAGTTTACAATCGGTTTATGAAGACCAAGAACAAAATTTGTGGTTGGGAACATGGGGAAGCGGCGTTTACCGATTACGTTATTTGAATATTCTGCAATATGATATCAATTCCGGCTTGCCGGAGAACAATGTTACCGCGGTTACTGTTGACCCCTCAGGCGCTATTTGGATGGGTACAAATAATATGGGAATCAGCCGGTTTTATAAGGGTGAAAAAACGTACTACAATACCGGAAACGGTAAGTTACCTGTTAACAGAATTTTTGATCTAACGGTTGCATCTGCAACAGAAGTGTGGGCTGCAACAGATAGAGGTTTATTTAAGATTGATAAAAATGGTATCAATTATCACGAACAATTAGACGGCTTATCAAAAGCATCAATACGAAGAGTAACAAGAGATAAAAATAACAGAATTTGGTCAGGTGTTTTCGGGAATGGTTTATTTGTTATCGACGGTAAATCGGTTAAACAGTTTTCCAGAAAAGACGGTTTGTTGAATGATAGTGTTTTTGCCATCTCTCATCGAAAAAACGGGGAAACGTGGGTCGGGACTGATGGTGGTATTTCAATTATTAAAGGTGATAAAGTTGTCCGTTCAATAACAAAAGACAATGGAATTAAAGACAACCGAATTGCCAATTTGTTGGAAGATTCACACGGGAATATGTGGGTTGGAACATTTAAAAACGGTCTCGACATTTTTAAAGACGATACACTCATTCATTACGATATCACCAACGGATTATCCAATAATCTGATAACATTTATGGAAGAAGACCAATTCGGAAGCGTTTGGGTTGGTACTAAGAAAGGAATTAATCGTTTTTATACTGATAGAATCGTGTCTTATTCCACAATGAACGGCATAATTTCGAACGAAACGAATGTGAATTCTTCCTATTACAAGCATCCTTACATGTTTATAGGAACTGTTGACGGTACTTCGCAATTGGATTTATCTTCGGAAATATTCAATAATCAGGAGCCTCCGGTTTACATTACAGCCGTCAAAAATTTGGATAAACACTTAGATTTACAGTGGTTAAACGAGCTGAACTTCAATCAAAATAATTTAACCTTCGAGTTTACAGGAATCAATTTCACGAATCCGACTCAATTAAAGTTCAGATATCGATTGGTTGGTTTTGATAATCTGTGGAGAACAACTACTAAACGAAGCATTCAGTTCACCAATTTACCTGACGGACACTACACATTTGAAGTCTTAGCTTTAAACTCGTTCGGATTATACAGCGAACAACCGGCACAATTGCATTTTACAATCATACCGCCGTTTTGGATAACAAAATCGTTCCGAATTATCGTTTTCAGTTTGATTGTTTTTGTTATCTATATCGGCGTTCGAATGCGGGACAGACGTCTTCGTCAAATGAATGAAGAACTTGAAATTCAAATAGTTGAACGCACAAAAGCTTTAAAGAAGAGCGAAGAATTATTTCGCCTAATTTCTGAAAACGCAGGTGAATTAATTGCCGTTTGCAAATTAAGAGGTGAAACCGTTTATGCGAGTCCTTCATTCGAAGATTTACTTGGATATCATCCCAAAGAAATTGAAGGCAACAATATCGCCATGCTCACCAATGCCGAAAACCAGGCTGTAATGCTGGATGTTGTTAAACGGATAAAATATAAACCTGAGCAAATAATTTCAGAAGAGGTGCGATTACAGCATAAAGACGGGCACTGGATTGATTTTGTAACCACAACGAGTGCTGTTCAGATTCAGGAAAGTGATGAAATGCAGTACGTGATTTTAGGCCATGATATCAGTTCCAGAAAACGTTCGGAAGAAGAGCTGTTAAAGAGTAAGATGCAGGCAGAGGAAGCGAATCTGGCTAAATCCAGATTCCTTGCAAGTATGTCACACGAATTACGAACACCGCTGAATGCAATATTGGGTTTTGCTCAGATTATGGCGAATGCGACAGATATTCCTCAGAAGCATCGGGAATACGTAAAAATAATGCACAACAGCGGTGAGCATTTGTTGAGTATGATTAACGATATTCTAGATTTATCAAAAATTGAAGCCGGCAGGATGGAATTGAAACCCGGCATTTCTTCATTACATGATTTCCTGATTGATTTGGAAAATATGATGCAGATGCAAGCTCGAAAAAATAATCTGGCATTGATATTTGAGCAATCAGAACATGTGCCGGATCTGATCGAGGTCGATTTTAATAAAATGCGACAGGTTTTAATTAATCTGATTGGTAATGCGATAAAATACACCGAAAAAGGAAACGTGTGGGTGTTTACCAAATTGGGTAAATCCGGGGAGCTGGAATTTCAGGTTAGAGATACTGGTCCCGGTATTGAACCCGAACAATTAAGCAAGATATTCGATGCTTTTCATCAGGTGAACGGGAATAATTTCAGCAAAGGAACGGGCTTAGGATTAACCATTTCTATGAAATTAGCCGTTTTGATGGGCGGAAATATTCATGTGGAATCAAAACATGGCTCAGGTTCAGTATTCACATTGAAACTCCCTTACAAATCGGTTGCTAATCACGAAGTAATGCTTTCAAACAGTGATAAATATCACATAAAAGGTCTAAATGCGGATAGTAAAGCACCCAAAGTGATGATTATTGACGATGTAGATGAGAACCGAGCCATTTTAACAGAATACCTTAGTCAGGTTGGGTTTGAGTGTTATGATTACACACTCGCTAAGCCGGCTTTATCAGCAATAGATGAAGTAAAACCGGATATTATTCTAACCGACATCATTATGCCGGAAATGAACGGAAAAGAGTTTTTAGTTGAAATCAGGAATAATCCGAAGACTAAAAAAATGCCTGTTATTGCCATTACAGCTAGTATTTTTGCCGAAACTCGAACAGATTTAATCCAATTTGGATTCGATGAATTCATTCATAAACCGATAGAGATGCAAACCTTATTGGAGATGATAGCCAAGTTTACACATGTAAGTTATGAACGGGTTGAAAAAAGTGAGCTGATTGAAACCAAGAATTCAAGTAATCAATATTCTGAAGAACTTTCTCAATTAAATGCGGAACAAAAGGAAGAGTTGGCTGAGGCTTTAGAACTCTTGGATATGGAACAGGTACAAGAATTTGTTAAATCTTTACCTGAACATCTTAATTTGAAAAAACACCTGCAATTAGCCCTTGACGAAAAAAATTATCGTTTTATTTTGAGCTTAAGTGAACAATTGAACGCTTAAGATTTAATTATGATGAGATTTATTACTGTGTGTTGTGTAGTTGCCTTGGTAACAAGTGCCTGTTCTGTCGATCCTGAAAAAGTAGCAGAACAATTAAATCAAGAAACACTAAAAAAACATATCCAGGTTTTATCGTCTGATGAATTTGCCGGTAGAGCTCCGGCAACCGAAGGTGAACAAAAAACCGTTGAGTATATTATTAACGAATTCAAAACCATTGGTCTAGAACCTGAGTTTGGTGATAGTTTTATTCAAGATGTTCCGGTTGTAGGACAAAAGGTAAACCATAGTTCAAGTTTGCAGTTTAACAAAGGTAAGAAAGCGATTAAAGCGGCTTACTCTGACGATTTTATGGTTTGGCCGGCTGATCAAAGCGAAAAGATTACCTTAAAAAACGCCGAATTGGTTTATGTCGGTTATGGAATCCAAGCACCTGAGGAAAATTGGGACGATTACAAAGGTCTGGACGTTAGCGGGAAAATCATCATCATAAAAAATAATGACCCGGCAGATTTACCCGGAAAATTCGGCGAAAAAGCTCGTCTGTATTATGGTAGGTACGATTACAAGTACGAAATCGCAAACAAGTTAGGCGCTTTAGGGGCAATCATCATTCACACAACGGAGACAGCCGGTTATCATTGGCAAGTTGTTTCCAATAGTTGGGGAAGTGAGCGTTTCGAATTACAAAGCTCTGATAAAAAAGTAACTCAAATTAATGCATGGATAACTCAGGAATTAGCCACAGAGTTATTTAGCGCAGAAGGTTTAAATCTTGAAAAAGCAATGGCTTCTGCTGATGATGCAAACTTTAAACCCTACTCTTTTAAAAAAGTAAACTTAAGCGGTTCAATAGAGGCAACTTATAGAAACTTAAATCTTAAAAATGTGGGGGCTCGTTTAAATGCCGGACAAAATACCGGCGGTGAAGCGGTTATTTTTACAGCGCATCACGACCATTTAGGCGTTGGATCTCCTGTTAGAGGCGATTCAATTTATAACGGAGCCAGTGATAATGCCAGTGGCATTGCGGCAATGCTCAACATGGCATCAACATTTAATTCGATTAAATCTTTTTTAAAGCGAGATATGATTTTTCTTGCTGTTAGCGGAGAAGAGAAGGGTTTATTAGGTTCTAAATATTACGCCGCACATCCGAGTATGGAGCCCGGTAAAATCAGTTTTGATGTAAATATCGACGTGGTGAATGTATATGGCAAAACCAAAGATGCTGTTTATGTGGCACTCGGTAAAACTTCAATGGATGAGTTTCTGCTGAAAAGAGCAAAACAATTTGGTCGTTCCATTAAACCCGATCAACATCCGGAGCAAGGTTATTTTTATCGCTCAGACCATTTTTCCTTGGCAAAAGTCGGTATTCCTGCCATTTATCTCGGTGGTGGAACGGAGTTTATTGATAAACCCGCTGATTATGAGGAAACGGTAAAAACCTTGAGCCGCGAACGATATCATACCGTTTTTGATGAAATGGATGATACTTGGGATTTATCCGGTGCAGAGCAGGATTTACGCTTATTGTTTTTAACGGTTTACGATATGGCTAATGCGCCGAAGCGAATGGAATGGAAACCTGGAGATGAATTCGAAGCTGCACGTAAAAAATCGGCTTCAAATTAGTTATTCTTGGAAATAAGCAGGGAAGTGTAGATACTTAACTGCTTACTCATCTAATCCGGTTTTTGTGAAAGACGAACTACAAAAAAAGAACTTTATTCGCATTTGCGTAATAAACTGGCTGTTATCTCCGGTTTTGATGTTCTTTTTTGCCTGGCCATATTTCAAATTTGCTCAATTACTCGATGTTGATGCATCCGTTGACCTTATCGGGAGTTTGCTTTTCGGATTCGGATTCACCCTTACTATTTTGCACGGTCATGTAAGTGTTGCTGTCGGCAGTTTACACCGCAGAATTTATTATGATTGGTTAGAAGAGAATCCATTCTCATTTGGATTCTTGTTCCACAAAGCACTTACTACAACTCGTTTTCGCTTAAGCGTTATATCAATTGCTCTTTTAATGGTAATTGTGGGCAGTTTGATAGAATTATAAAGCATGATGCATGTATAAAATGCATCATGCACATAAAATTTAGCCAAAAAGAGAGCTACTCAGATAACGATCGCCGCGGTCACAAATAATGTGAACAATTACACCTTCTTCTAACTCATCAGCGAGTTTTAATGCTGCATATAAAGCACCACCGCTGCTCATTCCGGCTAATACACCTTCTTCTTTAGCCATTCGTCTGGTCATCGAAGTAGCGTCTTGTTCGCTTACATCAATAATGCGGTCAACTCGAGTCGGTTCATAAATCTTAGGAAGAAACTCCGGTGACCATCTTCGAATTCCCGGAATACTGGAACCTTCTTTTGGTTGAGTGCCAATAATTTGAATAGCAGGGTTTTGTTCTTTTAAATAGCGGGAAACGCCCATAATTGTTCCGGTAGTGCCCATCGCAGATACAAAATGCGTGATTTTACCTTGTGTATCACGCCATATTTCCGGCCCGGTAGTTTTATAATGCGCTCCGTAATTATCGGGATTTGCAAACTGGTTTAATTGAAAATATCCTTCTTCAGAAGCCATTTTTTCGGCTAATTCTCGTGAGTATTCGATGGTTTTAGCAGCCGGAGTTAATAACACGTTAGCTCCGTAAGCTTCCATACTTAATACACGCTCTCTGGTTGAATTATCAGGCATAATCAAGGTCATTTCTACGCCCATAATACTCGCAATCATGGCTAAAGCAATTCCGGTGTTGCCGCTTGTGGCTTCAACAATTTTATCGCCGGGTTTAATTTCACCTCGATCTAATGCTCCTTTAATCATACCGTAAGCAGCGCGGTCTTTAACACTGCCGCCGGGATTATTTCCTTCCAGCTTGCCAAAAATCTTCACTTTAGGATTGGTATGAATACGTTGATATTCAACGAGAGGAGTGTTACCAATGAGTTGTTCGAGAACCATAATTTTGTTTTTTTCCGGTTGATTACGAGTTTTTTACAATTAGCGTATCAATTTCGCCTTTACTGTTCGACATCTGTGCCTGATAATAAATTTTTGTGTTAGCCTGCACACTTTGAGTCAGCCATACATTCCCGCCAATTATGGAATGTTCACCAATTACGGTTTCACCGCCTAAAATGGTTGCTCCGGCATATAAAACAACATGGTCGCCGATGCTGGGGTGACGTTTACTTTCCGCATCACATTTATCAACGCTTAAGGCACCGAGAGTTACCCCTTGATACACTTTAACGTTATTTCCTATCACAGTAGTTTCACCGATCACAACACCAGTTCCGTGGTCTATACAAAAGGAGTGACCGATTTGCGCCCCCGGATGAATATCGATGCCTGTTTTAGAATGAGCGTATTCTGAAATCATTCTGGGAATTAATCGAACACCGTCTTTATAAAGTTGATGGGCAAGACGATGGGCTGCAATGGCTAAAAATCCCGGATAGGTTCTTATGACTTCGGTTTCACTTTTAGCAGCAGGGTCGCCTTCAAAAATAGCTTTTACATCTAATTCTAATAAACGATGTATTTCTGATAAGGAGTCAAAGAAGTTAACGGCGATAGCGTCTGTATCTAAATCTCCCTTCACCGGATTTCGATGGAGAATTTGTTCCAGTTTTAAGATGAGTTTTTCAATATGAAGTTCAAATTCTTTGAGTGACTGAAAGCGATGTTTGGAAAAATCAGGAAATAGAGTTCCGAGTAATTCAACAAACCAAGATGAAACAACGTCAGGTGATGGGCAGCTGGGGCAATCTTGTTGGTTAGAATAGAGTTTTTGGATGAAATCGCGGTTCATTTTGATGCCTTTGGGTAAATTGTCCCAAAAGGTACGGCGTTTGCTAATTTATTGCCTTTATGAGTTTGATAAAGCTTTTTTATAAGCATTAAAGCTCAGAGGTAGTATTCAAACAATTGTAAATCTAACTGATTAGAAATAGCTAGAAGGCATGACCGATACCAAAGAACCAATACAGTTGTTTATCGTTAAAAAAGCCGCTTCTTACCGGTTCATGTGCTCGGAAAGCTCCGTCAATACGAACAATTACGTAATTCCAGTCAATTCGAATACCAAGGCCGGTTCCAACAGCTGTTTCAGCTAAAACATTGGTAAATCTGAATCGGGTTTCTGTGTTTGGGTTACTAGGGCCGTTCCAAATATTACCGGCATCAACAAAAAAGCCTAGTTGCCAGTTCGCAGAAAACAGACTTTGAAATATTTCCTGACGTAATTCCGCAAATGCAGCCAGTTTTATTTCCCCGCCGTTGGTTTGCGATGTATTATCCTGAACAGGACCCGGGCCTAATGTTGCCGGAGCCCAACCACGGATATCGGCTGCACCACCCGCAAAAAAGCGTCGAATAAGTGGAATACTGGTTGAACCGCCAAAGGGAAGTGCATATCCTGCATAACCGCGATACATAAAAATAGAACCGTCGTTTATGGGAACATAGCGGCGATAATCAAGACTGATTTTTACGAATTGATCGTAACGTAATTTTGTGTTTCCCAAACTTGGAATGGTGTTATCTACAGTTTCAGGATCAAAAATAAAACGGTCGGCTAAATAGGGAAGTGTTCCGCCTAATTCTATGGATGACTCTAAATAATATCCGCGGTCATGTTTTATAATATCTGTGTTTAAATCACGAATAGTGTAGCGGATTTGGGAGTTAATCTGCGGGTTAAAATCCTGAAGGATTAAACTTTTTTGAAGAGGAGTAAGGTTGGGATTATTGTTTACTTCGTTTATAAACGATGATGTAGCTTCTGCATCAACCCAGTCAATTTCGAAAAAGTCGAATACAGAGCTCAATTTTTGAGTGTGATTGGCTTCGTATTTCAGGTTAAAACCGAAGTTGGCTTTAATATCGTAGTTGAATTGGTTGATTTGAGCCGCTCTAAGCAAATAAATGGTTCTGGAGTTTTCAAAAAGCGGATTTTTGTTTAAGCCCGAAAACGGGAAATTTAAACCGGGAACTGCATAACTGATTGTTGCTTCACTACTAAGCAGTAACTTTTCGTTGTTATCTAACTGGGCATATTCGAAACTGCCTTTAACCCCGACTTCCAATTGCTCCGCAGAACCAAATAGGTTTCGATTTAAATAGGTTATACCTGTACCTGCTCCCAAACCAAAACGCTGAAACCCGAATACGTTAAAGTTGATGGTATTTCGAGGCACGGTTTGTAAATCAACAAAAACAGGAAGTGTCGGATTGTTGAAATTGGCTAAACCACCGTCAGCGCTTAGCGAAAACCGTCTTAAATTTGCGATTCCAAGCTGCTGGAGATTGCTAACCGAACGCAAGTACAAGGAATTGTTAAAGACGTCGCCAGGCTTAAATTTGAGCTGTTTATACAAGATTTCGAAGTCTGTCTCAGTACTAGGTGACTTGCTGATCAGAATTTTAGCTGAATCAACGGTATGCTCTTCAGTATTAAGCGTCAGTTTTTCGCTGTAATCGGTCTGACCCTCAGGGCCGGTTACGACGATGTGAGCATCCCCGAAATGATACACGCGCCCTTGCTTTATCAATACAAGAATGTCTAAGAATTGAGTATCAATCGTATCTCGTTTTATCAAAAATCGAACAGAGTCTTTGGTAACTGCTGCATATCCATTGTTTTTGAGCGCATCAATAATTCGATTTCTTTCCAGATTGATTCGCTCATAGTTGAACTTTTTGCCGGAACTAAAAAGAGTATCTGATAAAGCCTTATTCGTTAAATCGCTTTGTAACAAAAATCGTTTTTGACGCTCTTTGTCTGAAAATAAATTCAAACCATCATAAGCAATACTTTTAATGGTTGTTGAACGCCCTTCTTCGATAATAAAGGATACTTCAACATCCGTTTTGTTGTATTGAATTACAGACGTATCAACACGAGTATCTAAAAAACCCTGAGATTCATAGTAGGTTTTAATACGATCGATATCTGCTGAAATGGTTTCTCTTACAAGGGGATAGGGTGCTTCACCTACAGATTTTGTGAGAACCCAAAGCCAATACCACGGACGAAAATTCGGAATGTTTAAAAACTCGCGGTTGGTTTTTGTTCGGATGATAGTTTCTAATACAGAAGTGCTTATTTCATCATTTCCGGTAATGCGGACTTGTTTTACAAACAGGCTGGAATCGGCTTTTTGCTGAGCCGACACTACATCACTTGAAATCCCCCAGATCAAGAGAATAAATACGTAAAAACAACTAATTCCGACTTTTTTCACTGCTCAAAGATAGGGTATCAGTTTTGGAAAACAGAATAGAACTATCAAAAAAAAAGCCGACTTATGCAGACATAAATCGGCTTTATTAAAAGGATAAAACGGGTTACACTTCGTCGTAATCGAAGCCTTCGTCTTCTTCATTATGGAAGAAATCTTCTTTCATGATATAATCAGGCCAGATTTCTTCAATACTTTCGTATGGAGTGTCGTCTTCTTCATCAAGTTCATAGAGGTTGTCTAGTACCTGTTGAGGACAACCATTACGCTCAGCCCATTCAATAAGCTCAGCTCGGGTTGACGGCCATGGAGCATCTTCTAAAGTTGCTGCTAGTTCAATAGTCCAATACATAGATTAAGGTGTTGTTATTCGTGGATTAAAATGTTTGTCGTAATAAACAATAGTTTGGGAGAAAATCAAGCACAAAATGTGATAATTTGAAAATTAATTTATCGCATAAGAACGTACTCGAATCTCTTTAATATATTTCGTAGTATTCGGCGCGAATATATAACATTTTAAATCAACTAAAAAAGGCATAAATATTATGTTTGGTAGTTTTGGTGGTATGGAACTCGTAGTAATCGTATTAATCGTTTTACTCTTGTTTGGTGCCAAAAAAATCCCTGAATTAGCACGTGGAATTGGCCAAGGAATTAATGAATTCAAAAAAGCTTCCGGTGAAATCCGCAAAGAAATTGAACGCGGTGCAAATGAATCGGATGAATTGAATAAAAAGAACGAGTCCACAAAAACACACTAACCCATACTACGTTTTGGCGTTTACAGATTTCAGAACCACTCGAAACGCTCTTCTGAACGGGCAAACTACGCTCCCCGAAGTTGTAGAATCATTTTTATCAACCATTGAAAAAACGAACAAGGATATTAATTCCTTTGTAGCGGTTTACCCTGAGCAAGCCCTCGAAAAAGCAAAAGAAATTCAGAAAAAGTTGGATAACGGACAGGCCGGAGCTCTTGCAGGCGCTGTTATGGGTATCAAAGATGTAATTACTGAAAAAGGTAAACAAGCTACGTGTGCGTCTAATTATCTGCGTAATTACGAAGCCGTTTACGATGCAACGGTGATTGAACGTCTTAAAAACGCTGATGCTGTTTTTGTTGGTCGTTTGAACATGGACGAATTTGCCATGGGTTCATCAAACGAAAACTCCATTTTCGGGGCTACTAAGAATCCGCATGACACTACTCGTGTTCCCGGTGGTTCATCCGGCGCTTCTGCGGCTTCTGTGGCAGCCAATCAGGTAAACCTGAGTCTTGGTTCAGATACCGGTGGTTCGATTCGTCAACCGGCTGCTTACTGCGGTGTAGTAGGAGTGAAACCAACGTACGGACGTGTTTCTCGATACGGGTTAATCGCTTATGCTTCTTCATTTGATAGTATCGGTCCTTTAGCGCATTCCGTTGCCGATACTGCCGATGCCTTACACGTTATTGCCGGACGCGATGCAAACGACGGAACTTCAGCCGATGTTGCTGTACCGAATTTTAATGCCATTATCGATTCTCCTGATTCTAACATCAAAATCGGTGTTCCTGCGGAATATTTTGGTGAAGGTCTCGACCCGGAAATCAAATCAGTTATCGAAGGTCAATTACAAAAATTGGCTTCAAATGGTGCAGAACTTATTCCGATACATTTACCGCATTCGGCTTATGCCATTGCAACGTATTACATTTTAGCAACAGCAGAAGCTTCCAGTAATCTTGCTCGATTTGATGGTGTTCGTTACGGCCACCGTACCGACATGAAAGTATTGAAAGAACAACTGGCTGCAGAAGCTCAACAAATTAAAGAGCGAATCAAAGTTGCCGGCGGTTCTACAGAAGAGTTAGACCAGGCGCTAAAAGGAATTGACTCCGCATTAGTAAGAATGTACAAGCAATCCAGAACAGAAGGTTTTGGTGCTGAAGTAAAACGCCGAATCATGTTAGGTACGTATGTATTAAGTGCTGGTTATTATGATGCGTATTACGGTAAAGCTCAAAAAATTCGTCGTTTAATCAGTAACGATTTTAAAGATGCGTTTTCTAAAGTTGATGTGATTGTTTCTCCGACTGCACCAACAACGGCTTTCAAAATCGGAAGTAATATTGATGATCCTGTTCAAATGTACTTGAATGATATTTACACGATTTCAGCGAATTTGGCCGGTATTTGTGGAATATCAGTTCCTGTAACCAATCACTCAGCTGATGCTATGCCGATTGGTATTCAGTTTATGGCTGATGTGTACAGAGAAGATAACTTGTTCCGAGCCGGACGTTTGGTTGAGTTAACTCGCTAAGAATCAATCACTTTCTTAATAATTTAAAAGCCTCTGTTTTCTCAGGGGCTTTTTTTTGCTCTTAGACACCCGGAAACAAAAAAGGACAGCATGGCTGTCCTTTTTATCAATTCTAAACGGTTTCGATTACTTGCTTTTTGAAACGTGTGAAGCTCTGTAATCCTGAAGTTTTTTCACATCGCCCCAAAGTTTCATGGCTTCTTTGAGTGTAGTATCGAACACATCATTATACACTTGATAGAAAGATTGTGCACCCCAAACCTGACGTGCGACATAAGCTTTCAAAAATCCTTCTGCAATCCAGCGTTCTTTCTCGTAAGTGCCTTTCATCGCAAATAAGGTATCATTTCTGATGGTTGTTTTCATGGTTGTATCGGATTCAACAAAACCATTTTGCATGAGTAAGTTTCTAAAATCGAGCATGTCTTTATCGGTGAAAGCAAACTCTTTTCTGAATTTTACTAAGTCTTTATTGTATTTTTTGTTGAGCTTATCGCCGTTTTTTTCCATATAACTCAATACGAACTCTAAATCGAGGCGTTTGCGTCGCATTAAGCCAAGAATGGCACTTTGTGTTGTATCATCTTCAACGATATGGTCGGGTACAATACCGCCGCCGCCATAAACGGTTCTGCCTGCATCGGTACTGTAGCGCAATGAATCCGGTACTTTTTCAACAAATTGTTCCGCATCAGACATGGCATCGTGCGAGCGTTTGATTAATTCGTAGGCATAGTCTTCACGTCCTTTGAAATAAGGTTTTTGAACCAAGCGACCGGAAGGAGTGTAGTATTTCGAAATAGTTACACGAATACTGCTACCGTCAACCAATTCATATTGTTGTTGAACCAAGCCTTTTCCGAATGAACGGCGACCAACAATTAAACCTAAGTCGTGATCTTGAATGGCACCTGAAACAATCTCAGAAGCAGAAGCAGAACCTTCGTTGATTAAAATCATCATTGGTTTTCCGAAGAACGCATCTTCATCAGTAGCCATAAAGTCTTGGTTAAAACGAGATTTACGTCCGCGTGTGGAGAGCAATTTCATATCAGATGATAAAAACTCATCAGCGATACGAAGTGCCTGATCCATAAAACCGCCGCCGTTGTTTCTCAAATCGAGAATAAGTTGAGTCATGCCTTGCGCTTTTAAGTCTTTCATCGCAGAGATAAATTCATCGTAAGTAGTTCTGGCGAAACGGTTTACTTTTATATATCCGGTTTTACTGTCTAACATATAAGAAGCATCAACCGTGTAAATCGGAATATCATCACGAATGATAGTAAACGGAATTAAATCGCTTACACCATGGCGTTTAATACCAACTCGTACTTTTGAGCCTTTTGGACCTCGTAAATTTTTTACCACTTTATCGTTGGTAAAACCAACAGCGCTGGAGTCGTTAATACTTACAATTTTATCTCCGGCTTCGATACCGATACTTTCAGAAGGACCGCCTGTTAAGGGTGTAACAACGGTAATGGTATCGTTAATAATGTCGAACTGAACACCGATACCCTGAAATTTCCCGTCGAATTCTTCCTGAATACGTTCGTTGTCTTCTTTTTCTATATAAATAGAGTGCGGGTCCAAATCTTTGAACATAAATCGAATAGCATCTTCCGTACGTTTATCCATGTCTTCCTCAGGTTTTAGCTGAGACAGATAATTATAGGCTTGTTCAAAACGCATGACAGACTGACGCAAATCGTTCACTTTAAATTCAGCAAAATTGGTTGTATCGAGCGGAGTGCCTTGGATAACAACGGTAGAGTCGCTCATTCGGCTCACTAAGCCTTTTAAGCTGTTTTTATACAACTCGTCGATATCTACAACATCCACATAGTTGTCTAAAATCTGACGTTGTACCTGAATGTATTTTTGAAGATGTGTTCTGCTGGGATTTTGCTCACTTGAAAAAACGGAATCAACGTCTGTAACGAATAGAATCGTTAAAATTAAGGCTGATAATAGATTCGGATAAAAGAAACGTTTTACTGACATAAACCAAAATCAATATGAATAATGTGCGCTGGTTAACGCAAAGTAGAAGAATATATGATTCTATGATGAAAGTTTAATGAAGTTTTTCGCTTAAAACGTTCTTAAAGTGATGAGTTGATGAGTTGATGAGTTGATTAGTTGATGAGTTGATGAGTTGATGAGTTGATGAGTTGATGAGTTGATGAGTTGATGAGTTGATTAGTTGATGTAATGATGAAATGATTTTGTAACGTAAAAACACGTCACTCCCGTGCATACGGGAGTCTCATGTTGATTGGGATTTTGCAGAAAATAAAGTGTTAAACAGGTTGTAAATGGTATGAGATTCCCTCATCCGAGTGAATGACTTCTATGGGAAAATCAAGTCAGGAGCAAAAGTAGGCTTCGCTATACACGTTTTCGAGAGATGCCTAGATTGCTGCTTTCGCAGCAATGACGTGGCTTAATGTCATTCCGTTGAAAAACGGCATCTGGGAACTGGCAACCAAGAAAAAAAACTGTTCTGTTTTTGCAGAAGCATAGCACCACGTTTACGCGTTTTTAGCCTGCAAAATGACTAAGTATAAATGCAGAAGCGGGTTTAACGTTACTGCTATTCGCATTGCAAAACACTTTATTTAACTCAAAACAGTTTGAGCTTGCGCCCAAAACTCTATTACTTTAATACAATTTCGTGCATTCGCTCTTTTTATTACTCCGTTAGTTTGGAGAGTTAAGAGCCATTTTATTTCCTTCCGAGTCAAGGAAAATAGCAAAGTACCCACTTTCATCTGCGTGAGCTGTTTTAGGTACTAGGATTTGTCCGCCATTTTGTTCTACTCTGTCAAGAACTATTTGGAGATTTTCTCCTGCGTTCAAGTACATTGTAACTCCGTCCGCAGATGGTTTATATCCGTCTGCCTGAATTATGACGCCAGTTACCAATTGTCCTTCATAAGGCAATATTCCCATTTGCATTCCTTCAACATCCATTTTTTCTATTTTGATGTCTAACAATGCCTGATAAAAAGTAATTGCTCGTGAAATATCCTTTGCAGGAATCTCAAACATTGAAATGTAACTCTTCATATCTGTTGCTTTTGAATGTATTAAAGTGTCTTTTGCCGTTGCTTCAGAATTTGTCTTGTCCGAATTGGTGCATGAAACAAAACATATTGCAGAAACCAACGAAGCTAATAGTATTGCTTTGACTTCCATTGATGTGCTAAGTTTTAATTCAATTGCAAATTAGAGGTAAGTAAAAAGTCAAAATAGTAGAAATGCGACACTAAAAAATTACTTGTAGAAAAGTGATGCTAGAGTCATGTTTTGATTGCCTAAAAATTCCTTTGGCGTTACTCCAACAAGTTCTTTAAAATCTTTTATGAAATGATTTTGGTCGAAATATTCATTCTCGTAAGCAATATCTGTTAGTGTTTCTGATTTTCTATTGAGCATCAAATTTAAACTAGCTTGTAGTCGAATGGCTTTACCTAACTGTTTAGGGCTAATGCCAATTTGTTTTTTAAAATGCCTTTCAAGCTGTCTTCTTTTTGAAATGTCTTCTTTCAAAAGAACATGGATGGGAGTTGTTCCGTTTGTTTTGAGAAGAGTATCAACGGTTGATTTCACGATAGTACTAATCGTGTTTTTTTCATTGAGTTTTTTCAGAAAAAAGGTTTCAATAAGATCAATTCTTTTTTGAGTGTCAATAGCTTGAATCATTTCTTCCTCTAATTCATAGGCTTCTGATTGCTCGAAAAGTTCAGAAACAGGTATTTCCTTATCAACCAAATTTTGAAGAGGCGTTTTCACGAAGTTTGCAAATCCAATAGGGTAGAAGCAGATAGCAAAAGTGTTTACATTACCAACGGGTAAAATATTAAATGATTTTGTTCGCTGTCCCATTATCATAGCATTGGGATGTAGGATAAATTCTGTTTCAGTAGTGAATCGTTTAATTTTATCGCCAAAATTGAACGTCATTTCTATACAGCCATCAGGGACAATTGTTTGCTTTTGATTTTTGGGGTCAAAAGGGACTTCCAATGTCCAATAAAATTTGACAATTGATTCTAAGTCTTTATGTGGTTTAAAGGTCTGATAGTTCACTTTTGGTTTTTCTAAAATGACGCACAACGACAAACTGAACCGAACGTCGCAATGCAAATTACAAAGTGTTGATAGGTGTTTTTATTAATCTTGCTGTTCTTGGTTCCTTTAATTTGAAAGATAATTGAAAGTGCAAATCCTAGGAGAATGACAAATGGCAAGGTTGGTTTCTCAAATTTAAAATTTTCAAAATCGAATTCTTCGACTAAAGCTATCCCAATAATGATTGTTGGAATCAATAATACAATCGATAATCCTATGTAATTTTCCTTGCTTTATTTTATCAAATCAATCAAAATCCCAATACCTAAGGAAATCAAAGTAAAAGAAATCAGTCCGAGGATATAAGAAATTAGAGCCTTTAAATAACTAACAAATTTTCGTTTGTCAAAGAATTGTCCTATTGCCCAAAATAAATAAATGAATACAAGATTTATTGCATAGTCAACGATCCTTAATTTGAACAGACTCTCTAGCATACCCAAAAATGCTAACATCAACATTCCTATTCCCATAACAAAACATAATAGAATAAGAATTTCATAAAAGTTGTAATTGTATTTTCGAAAGAGAAATTTAATCCATATAGCAATAAATATTGCCATAATAATATTTGAATAGCCAT
>SBGQ01000007.1 GCA_006226965.1 bacterium
AAACACAGAAATAGAGTGGCTCACAACACTCATTCTTATCAACAAAACTTACCTACACTGAAAACACTTGTAAACGAAAATTATATATATGAGAATTACTTTTTATGGTTTGCCATATTAGTATTGATTGATAATATTTTTATTGAATTATATAAAAAATACCTAACAGTGATTGAAGATAATTGAGGAAAATAAAAAAAGCCAGCCGATAACAATGTGTATAGTTAATAAGGGTTTCAGAGGTTTTCGAGTAGCATTACCCGCATCAATTATGGGCGGTAACTTGACAGGCTTAAAGCCCGCTATCCCTTACTAACCATACACTCACCGTTATAGGGCAAGCTAAAAAAACGACACCCAACAAAATTCTACGATAACGAATGACAAGAATTTTAGACCTAAATAATACTGACGCAAGACATTTTTTTATCAAAGAAGAAAGTTATTTCAACTTTGACCTTCCAACTTATTTTGTGTTTGAGAATTTATTGCAAGCTGTTTCTAATCATATCGGTGGACAAGAACTTTCAACATTTTATTCAACATACATTAACGGACAGGGACAAACTAATAGACATTTTCCATCGGAATTTGAAGATGTAAACTATAAATTCTTAAATAATCGAGACGGAAAATTTGCTTGGCGACCTTTCCAGTTAATACATCCAGCACTTTATGTTTCACTTGTCAATAAAATCACAGAACAAGCAAATTGGAATTTAATTGTCGCTCGGTTCGCTCAATTTCAAGCTAATCCAAAAATAAGATGTTACAGCATTCCATTGCGTTCAAACGACCAACAGTCAGATAAAGCAACTTCCATTAGCCAATGGTGGCAAGCAATTGAACAACAATCCTTGGAATTAGCATTAAAATATGAATATGTTCTGCATACGGACATTTCAGACTGTTATGGCTCAATATACACACACTCGGTTCCTTGGGCCATCCATTCAAAACCCGTTGCAAAAGCACAACGAAGAGACCAAACCCTCATTGGAAACTCGATTGACAAACATTTACAGGATATGGCTTTTGGTCAAACGAATGGAATCCCACAAGGAAGTGTTTTAATGGACTTTACTGCAGAAATGGTTCTTGGCTATGCAGATTTAGAGCTTTCTGATAGATTACAGCAAGACAACATACAGGACTATGAAATAATCAGGTATAGAGACGACTATAGGATTTTCTCAAACAATCCACAAACGGCAGAGCATATAACTAAACTGTTGACTGAGATATTAATTGAACTTGGAATGCGATTGAATGCACAAAAAACAATTGTTTCAAACAACGTCATTAAAAATTCAATAAAGTCTGATAAGTTATATTGGATGTCAGCAAGAAAAGGAGCGAAAGGAATTCAAGAACATTTATTGATAATTCACAACTTATCTGAACTGCACCCAAATTCAGGAAGTCTATCAAAAGCCTTGTCTAAGTTTTACAACAGAATTAAAAGCATTAAAGAGACCAAACAGAATATCGCTGTTTTGGTAAGTATCTTGGTTGACATTATGTACAAAAACCCAAGAACTTATCCGATTTCTTCTGCTATTCTTAGTAAACTTTTATCCTTAATACCAGAGACAGACAAGAAAAATGAATTATTAGACCTTGTCTCTGAAAGATTTGAAAAAATCCCAAATACAGGTCACATAAAAATTTGGCTTCAAAGACTTACTATTAAACTCGACAGACAAAAGCAGTATACCGAAAGTCTTTGTGAAAAAGTCAATAACCAAACGTTGCAAATATGGAATTCAGATTGGCTTGAAAATATTTTGAAAACTCTTATTGAGACGACTGCCATCATTGATGAAACAGTAATTGCAGACATTGACGTTGTGATAGCGAAAGAAGAAGTTGAGTTGTTTAAAACAGAATATGGTTATGCAGAACAACCAGCAGAATAAAAGCCAGCCCATAACGACACAGTAACAATCAAAAAAATTGACAATAAGACAAACGAGTAATGAACCTATATCATTTAAATACAGGAGTTGACAGCAGAGTTTTGCTAAATGCCGACTATGACATTAGGCAATATACCGACTTCATCTCTAACGCAATAAAATTTCTTGAAAAAGAAACTATGTTTATCAAAGTCAAAAAACATATTGCCGAGATTGAAACTACAGTAAATGGTGAACAAAAGATAACAAAGGAAACAAGATACATTCCAGAACCTGCAAAAAATAAAAGGGAAGAAAAAGCCATTGAAATATTGTTTAACGAAAACACACGAAACATCTATGACCAAAACAAGGATTTTAAAAGTGGTTCTATTCGTGTAATTGACCAAAACGAAGATGAAAATTATATAGTGTTGGCTGACGACATTCAAGGCGATACAATTTTCCTAAATCCCGACACTTATCAACTTAGACAGCAAAAACAAGCACTTGACAATCTTAGACACAGACCTTTAAAAGAACATTATCCACTTTTAAATCTTTTCGGCTTTCCCGACAGTCAAGTTTGGTCACAGCGTTTTTATGGACAAGATTTTAATTGGACAATTTTAAATGATGAATCAAAAGACGGTGTTTATGAACAACGTGAATTTGTTTCAAAAGCGTTTCTATCAAAAGACTTTGCGTTAATGGAAGGCCCGCCCGGTTCGGGCAAAACAACAACAATTATTGAATTGATTATGCAGTTTGCCTCACAAGGCAAACGAATTTTATTGTGTTCAGCTACACACGCAGCAGTTGACAATGTAATTGAACGAATTAAAGACAGATACAAAGAAATTTGTGACACAGAAATAATTCCTGTTCGTATTAGCCGTTTTGAACCGCCAGTAAAAGAAAGTGTTAGACCTTATTTGCTTCACAACCTTGTAAGCACTTATAAAAGTGAAATTGAAAATCACTTAATAAAGAACAACTCTCTTGAAAGTCAAAAATTCTTACTTGAAAACATAAATTCAAAATCAGAACAAGACCCAATTGAAAAAATTATTCTTGATTCCGCAAACCTTGTTGCAGGAACAATGATTGGAATTTTGCAACATCCCGACATCAGGGCTAATAGACAAGGTGCAAGTTTTGACGTTTTAATTGTTGATGAAGCTTCAAAAGTTACTTTTTCAGATTTCATTGTTCCAGCATTACACGCCAAGAAATGGATATTAGTAGGTGATGTAAAACAGTTGTCGCCTTATGTTGAAAACGATTATGTCTCTGAAAACATTGCAAGTATGTTGGGCGAAGCCCAACAACAAACAATCGTTAAGCAATTTGAATTGAAGGTAAAATTAGCGGACAAACGATTTGACGACTGTTTGAAAATCTTTTTCACAGAAACCGACATCAACAATGATTTTCATTCAATCAAATCGGAATACCCGAATCTTCATATTTTGAAGATAGACAACGCCACAGATGAAAAACAAATTCTTGAAATAAATACGGCTGACATTTTGGTTTGTATGAATTCAGGTAAAGTCAAAGAGTTTCTTTCTAAAAATCTATTCGTAAAATCCATAGTTGTAAACGGAAGTTTTAAAAGAGATTTTGACTTTACTTTCAGGCAACACTATATACACAAAAGAGAATTACCTGAATTTACAAGTAAAGACGAAGAATGGGCAGAAATGGTGTCAAGCCGTTTGAATCAGAGTTTTAGTTTCCGAAACGCAGGAGAAGAATTTAGCAACATTGACAAAGAATTAGAATATTTAATTCCTAAAGACGCAACTATCAAAAAAGAAGTAAGAAGTTCCGATGGATTTAGGACTGAAAAGGTTAAATTATCAGATGAAATTAATGATATAAAAAGATTGGTTTTTCCGTCAATTCTTGAATTGCTGCAAAATGGTATAGGCAGAAGTAATGGGCAAAAAAGTAATAGAGTTTTAAGTGATGGATTTCACCCAAACTATAAGGATAGCCGTTTTACTTCTTTGAGTTATCAGCATCGAATGCATCCCGACATTGCGAAAACATCAAGAGAAAATTTTTACGAAAATAATTTGCAGTCAGCAAATACAGTTTTAGAAAATAGAGGTTGGAATTATGCTCTGAATGAACCATTTGTAAAATGGATTCACAACAACGACAAAACCGGAAACATCAAGGGAAACAAAATCATAAATCCAACCGAAGTAAATGACATTGAAAAAGAACTTTTGAAGTTTTTGGATTGGGCAAAAAACAACCCGAAACCAAACGGAGAACATTACGAAGTTGCAGTTCTTACATTTTACTTAAATCAAGAAACAGAACTTCGAAAGAAAATTAGACGAATTACTAAACAAAGTAATTTTTCAAAGTTTCATAAAGACAACACCGATATTTTTCTTTACACCGTTGATAAATTTCAAGGGCAGGAAGCAGACTTGGTTTTGTTGAGTTTCACGAAATTTACCAGAGATGCACATTTCAATAGTCCAAACCGTTTAAACGTGGCATTAACAAGGGCGAGATTTAAACTTGTTTTGTTCGGTAACAAAGAATGGTTTAAAAGGAGTGCAAAGCTGAAAGCGTTGCGAGATTTAGCAACAAATTTTGAATCAATTATCCGTTACGAAAAATGATAACACTACGAAAAAACGAACAAGTAGAAATATATCAAGTTGAACTTGCTTTGAAAGAAAAAACAAAGCAAAGCCCATTTATTTCTGTTTTAATTCTTGCACAAGAGCAAGGCGAAATAACCGCGGAAAGTTTGCAAGAAAATTTATTACCAACATTGCCAATTCGGGCTTGCAACAATCTTTTGCAAAGATTAGCACAGCAAAATTATTTATCTAAAAAAAGAAATCAAGTTTTTAGAAACGATATTTTGGGACATAGCAGATTTGGCAACGAACAAGAAGAAGACAATTACGGAGTATCAACATTTGAATTAACCGAGATTGGCGAACAAAGTGCTATTGATAAATCATTTTGGATTGGCGAAAAGGGCATTTACAACGTTTATGTTTCTCATTCAAATTTGCTAAATCAACAAATTATTAGAACAGAAAAAGTTGAACGAAATTTAGAAGATGATAGACAATCAAATCGTCAATATACGCCTGATTATATTTTAGATTATCAAAATCAAATTTTGAACATAAACAAAAAAGAAATCCGAATTGAAGAAATTGAAAGCAAATGTTTTCAGTTAAATCCTGCGGACTGTTCTTTGGAAATTCAAGCAACAAATGATGAAACTTTGCTCAAAATATTAAAAGCAAATCAAGGGCTTTTCCAAACTTCGTTTGAAACAAACGAAACTGAATTGAAAGAAGAATTGCTAACAAACACAAATGAATTTGAATATGATGAAAACAAAAAAGTTGTTTTATCGGAGTTCAACCAAGATAATCTTTCTTTCAACAGAAAAGTAAAACTTAAAAATCCATACTTCCAAGATAATCAGTTTAATTCAGTAGAAATTGAAAATGTTGCTTTCATTCCATCGGACATGCAAAATGCGGAATTGTGGTTGAATGAAATTTTGTTTAAAGGAATTGACAAATATTTTCTTGATGAAAGCAGTTTCAACGAGTTTGCAACAGATAAAGCAAAACCAATTTTTGAACATTACACTTTTCCACTACCAACAAGAAAATTACTGAAACAAACTATTGCGAAAAAAGAAAACGCATTTTATCAAATCGCAAAACTTGAAACCATTGACTATTTGAATTATTAAGATGAAAGCACTTGTAAAAGAAATACACGTAGTAAATGAGGGAACAATTCAGTTTCCAATTTTGCCAAATGGTTCGGGTTGGAAATCTACGGAACAAAGTAATCTTTCTGTTATTGAAAGTGGCGAACAGAAAACTTTGTTTTCTAAAATCATCAATGCTATTGACAACGCAAAAGAATTTGTTTGTTTGCAATCGTTTTTAATTCAAGATTCGGATTTAATAAATTCGTTGCTAAAAGCCGTTGAAAGAAACGTAAAGGTATTTGTGTTGAGTTCGGCAGAAGCACGTTTGAAAGATAGAATTGAAGAAGAAACGGACTTTATTAAAGACAACTATATAAAGTTACTTGACACAAAATTCAAAAATCATTTTGTTCACAGAACAGCCGAAAACTTTCACGCCAAATACATTTTAATTGACCCTAACACAAACGCAAAAGGTTTCATTTGCACAAACAATTTTACTGAAAACGGTTTTGCGAAAAATCCTGAATTAGCAGTTGAGTTGAACAAAGAACAATGCGAAGAACTTTTTAAAGTTTTCGTTTATCACTTTTGGGAACATTCAACAGACGAGCAAACAGCAACAAACGAGTTTGACAAAGTAAAGCCAGTAAATAAATTCAGTTTGTCAAACTTGAACAATATTCTCTTGACTTCGCCAAATTCACAAATCAATTCATTAAACGAAGTATTGAAAAAAACGGCAAAAAATGCCCAAAAATCAATATCGTTTTCTACGTTTCAACTTGACAAAAACACAGAATTTGTAAAGACAATTTTAGACAAAGCAAAACAAGGAATTGAAGTAACTCTTTTTTGTCGCCCGATTGAAAAACAATTTAACGAGCAGTTGAAAGACTTGTTGGAAGCAGGTGTTCAAGTTTTCTTTCATTCTTTGATACATGCAAAATCTTTGCTCATTGATGAAAAGGACGGTTTTGTTTTTACGGCAAACTTGACAGAAAACGGACTTGACAAAGGTTTGGAAGTTGGAGTAAAACTAAACGAACAACAAACCGCAGACCTTAGCAAAATACACGCAAATTGGAAAAATGACTTTCAATCAAAGGCAACAAAATCCGCTAACGTAAAAGACTTGAAAGAACTTGAAGTTTTTATAGAGGGAAAACTCACAAAGAAAATATTGCTTGACGACAGCAAAGAAGACAAACGAAAAACAATCAAAGTTTCAGACTTGCTTTCATTCTTTAATCAAAAACCTGAACTCAAAGACAATTCGACCAAATCTTTGAAACTAAAATTGACAGCCGAAATTGAAAGTTTACCGAAAGACATTAAAACATACGGCACAGACAAATTTGAAGTAATTGAAATTACAGAAGCCAAAGACAAGAAAACAAAAATTGTGGTGCTTAATGACAGCTTTACACCAAACGACATTCAACAACTAAATGACTTTAAGGAACTGAAAATATTTTTCGCAACAACATGAAAATAAGGAGATAACATGACAAAAAAAGAACAAAGAACCGCCAACATCAGTAACTGTTTCACAACTATCGTTTAGGCAAACCCAATAATCGGATTTTCTGCAAGTTTCGTAACCATTCCTGTTTTATACCATCTCCAGCGTTGATGTTGAAATTTCGCGACCTAAAAATCGAGGTAAATAATATCAATTGCTAATAAACCGTTCTAAATCCACTATCCCCTCTGTCAACCGAAATATTGCAAATCCATCTTAAAGGCCAATCAAACTGCATTCCCGTTTATTAACCTAGCATAAGTTGCGTTAGGGATTGCAGCGGTAGCCCGCAGTGAGCTTGCGAGCGAGGACTACAAGCGGAAAGCCCGACCTGTATGAGTTTGCGAATACAGGGAACGCCCAAAAATTTAGCTTTACCTTTTATTGTTGCAATATAGGACGGGTTGCTCTGCCCTTTTTTGGGGATTTTGTTTTTTCGCTTTGTTTTTGGCGTTTGTGAGTGGTTCGGAGATTCCTGCTTGCGCAGGATGGAATTGCAACAAAAAAGTAGACAGTGAATTATGCGACATTTCGTTGGTTTGTTTTTGTTTTTTCTTTTGGGGTTTGGTAGTCCAAACTGGAG
>SBGQ01000126.1 GCA_006226965.1 bacterium
AAATACATTCAACATGTAAGTTATTTCTTATATAAGTACAAGAGTTTATCTATTACAATTGATTTAACACGACAATAAGACCACGTATTCATAAAGCACACTAGCGCCCATCTGAAATTAACTTCACTGAATTTATTTCCCATACTATCATTTAGTATGATTTTAATTAAACCTCGTACTTTTGAAAAGACAAAAAACCTATTACTAAAGTAAAAATTGGCCTATCTCTTACTAATTAGCTGCTAAGTCTTATAACAGATTTAAAAATAAGCCTTTACTTATGAATCAATTCATCTAATACAGGTTGCAGCTCATTTGGCTTTTTGATTAAACGACATTCAATTTTATCATTCTTAAGATTGAATTTTGATTCAATAAAACTATTTAGGTCTTCATGAATAGAAGGCATTGCTGCCAAAAAGAATATTTTTATTGGACTATTTATATCTGATAATTCATCACACTTTCCAACCCAAGAGTAGGCCTTTTTCTTTATAGATTCAGATTTTATTAAATCCAAATTAATTGGCAGGAAACAATTCCATGCCCCGTTTTTAAATGCATGAGAAAATGACAAGGTGTCATGATTCGTTTTAAAGGTCTTTTCTACAAGTTTATCTTCAATTCCCTTTTCTTTAAAATACTTTCTATATGTAGTACGCCAGACCGTTTCATCGTCAACAGAATGTGCAGAACCAGATAGCATCCACTTCTCTAGAAACCTCTTTCTTAATGAAAAGGAGGCACTTTGTAGTGATATATCGATACCAGAGTTCACTTTACCAAATTGTAATGCACTATCGTCTGTTACTAAACACACTTCTGTAATATCCAATATAGAAGCCCATTTTGGTATAAACGATTCTTGATCTAACCTTAATTTTAAAGAGTTAAGCTTATATTCAATCGATTGCATTTTTAGTTGAACAGTTTTGATATTCAACTTCTCAAATACATGTTGTATTCTTTTCATCGAAGAAATAATTTGAAAATCGAACGAATCAGAACCTTTTTCCTTTATAACAAAACCTACATTTACAAACTCTCCTGATTTCAAATCAGGAAATAGTAGTAATTGCTGATATTCGTATGCAATCATGATAAGGTGTGTTTAACGTTGTTAATGAAATCTGTTGAACGTTCAATAATAAGCTTAAGATACGGAATAACTGTATTCCACGATTCCCAGTACCATTCCTTTGGCATCGTTTCAATCATTTTCGACCAAAAAAACTCATCTAAATAACGCAACCTTTGCTCAATTTCAACTTCAATAAAATCACTTTTTTTTATGAGTTTTGGAATAATACGTTTCTTAAAATCATGTAAATCCGAATCGTTTAGTTTCCATGGTTCTTGCTTTTGTGTAAAAGAATGTGCCATTGCAACAAAAGCAAGTTCATGGTCTATAACCATAAGTTTTTCATCAGTAAGTAACAGATTAGGCTTAGCTATTGTTCTATCTGGATTCCCAATTAAGAAATCAAAGGTGTAAATTAAGCTCGCGGCAAACTTATTAGATTCATTAAGTCTTATATATTCATCTGGCTGTATCGCACTTTCAATATAATTTGAGCCAAAATTGTAACCTATAGATGACTCAAATCTATCAAAAATACGTGTATTTGATACTTGTTTAACAAAATCGGGTGATATATGAACTTTTGCTGGAGTTGGTGTTGGAATATCCATTTCTGTAGCTATCCAACTAGCAGCTAACTCTCTTGAGAGAGCACTATAATCCATTCTTTCTGATTGCAACAATTTGATAATAGTATATGATTCTTCACCTGTTGATTTATCAATAGTTCTACACAATACCGGCCTATTTGCACCGGAAGGTAATTCCTTTATAAATTCTACAGCGTACAGTTCTGATAATGAATAGTCAGGATTTGAAATTTTCGTCATTTTAGTATATTCAGTTATCAACAAGATATTTAATGAGATTCACATTTCAAACCCTAATTAGTGTAGTGCATAATTAACAATTATTAAAAAAATATCGGTTATCTTGTTCTCAAAATTATACTTACAACAATTTATTATCGTTCCAATAATTCATTCAATCAATAAGTAGTCGCGCATACGAGCTAAAACCTTGCGAAAATTAATGAAGCCTCATCTCTTTACTTATTACATGACTAACATGTTGAATTGACTTGATATTTTTCTCCAAGATTTGCAAATACCTTTCCAATACACCTTTATAATCATTAACTAGTATAAAGAATTGATTTTGCTGCGATAATTCTATTTCAGAAAACTGTTTATTTCCAAGTAATTCAAAAAAATCGACTAATTCCTGTTCTTTTGACACTGCCATTGATGTACTTAACATCATTTCTTGTAAATCATTAATCGACCATAGGGCTTCATCAAGAGTACTAAAATATAGCTCTGTTAAATAGATAACATTAATATTGGAATTATACAGCTCTTGAATTCGTTTGCCATTTTCTGCCAATTGATTAGCTATATACTCAATTTCATTCCATCTAGACTTTATGTCAGTTAAAACATCTATCATGCTGTTAATTGCAGTCCTGGTGATTAGCAAATGATTTTGTATTGATTGATGAATTGAAAATGATTTTTCAGCAGCCTCAATTTTTCTTTCAAAAATCATTTTACGAATGTGTATGCTGTGATCCAGTTTTTTTGATAGTAAATCATAGAACACTTTAAAAATAATAGCCAGAAAACCACCTGTAAATAGTGAAGTCACATCAAATAATGATGCTATTTTTTGCATAATACTACAATAGTTTAGTTATCGTTAATAAGCCTTTCCAAATTTGTGCTTTATTAAAAAGCCTCTAAACAAGAATCTCTCTAGATTCCAAACAAAACGAGATTTAAATAAAGTCTCGAATCAAGTATAAATTAGAACGAGCTGTTTTCAAAACATTAGTGATGCTGTATTTCTTCTGCTATCATCTCCGCTTGCTTTAGTACAGTTTCTGTAGCCAATAGCTGCATATCAGGTGGATAACCATATTTTCTAAGTAAGCGCTTTACAGCAACCTTTAACTTCGCTTTTACACTCTCCTTTATAGTCCAATCAATAGATGCATTCTGTCTGATTGTCTCCGTTAATACCACCGCCAACTCTCGCAACGTATCTTGTTGCATCAATTCCTTTGCACTTTCATTATTAGCGACTGCCGTATAAAATGCATACTCATAATCAGACAGCCCCAATATTTTTGCCTGAGTATCCGCTTCAACGATATCTTTACTAAGTTTTATTAACTCATCAATCACCTCTACGGCTGTTAATATTTTATTATGGTATTTCTTGATAGAGTTTTCCAACATCTCCAAAAAGGTTTTACTCATAACTAAATTTGTCTTTGCTCTGGATTTTATCTCATCTGCTAATAATTTTTTTAATACCTCCAAAGCAATATTTTTATGCTCCATTCCTCTCAATTCTAATAAAAACTCTTCTGATAAAATGGAGATATCCGGCTTTTTAATGCCGGCTGCATCAAATACATCTATAACTTGTTCTGATACTAATGCCTTATCGATTACCTGGCGAATCGTTGTTTCTATTTCAGCATCTGTTCTTCCGTTTCCTGTATGGTCGAACTTTGCCAATCTGACCTTAACTGCTTGGAAAAAAGCTACCTCTTCCTGCACATCCATAGCTTGTTCGTGCGGTGTTGCTAAAGCCAAAGCTTTTGCTAAAGCCGTAACTTCATCAACAAATCGTTTTTTACCGTCTTCTAAACCTAGAATATGTTCTTCAGCAGCTAAAATTAGAGACAATTTTTTTGAAGTTTCTGCATCGAAATAATCTTCATAGGCAAAACCATTGAACATATTCGATACTATTTCCAACTTTTCAAGTAACAGAGCAACAGCTTCTTCTTGGGTTTCAGTTGGATTGCCCTTTCCTCCTGCTTCTGAATAAAACGATAAGGCCTTTTTCAAATCTGATGCGATACCTAAATAATCAACAACAAGCCCACCGGGTTTGTCACCATACACTCGGTTTACTCTGGCAATAGCCTGCATCAAATTATGCCCCTTCATTGGCTTATCCAGATATAATGTGTGCATACTTGGTGCATCAAAGCCAGTGAGCCACATATCCCTTACGATAACTAACTGCAAGGAGTCATCCGCATTTTTCATTCGTTCTGCCAATAAGCGACGTTGCTCTTTGGAAGTATGATGTTTTGCAATCATCGGACCGTCTGATGAAGCAGCAGTCATTACTACTTTTATATTCCCCTTTGTTAAATCATCGGAATGCCATTCAGGCTTTAATTGTATGATTTCCTGATACAACTCTGCCGCTATTCTGCGCGACATTGTCACTATCATCGCCTTTCCTCTGAAAACCTCTTGCCTTTTTTCAAAATGGGTAACCAAATCTTGAGCAATCCTTCTAATACGGTTTTCACTGCCCACCAAGGCTTCAAGTTGAGCCCATTTTGCCTTAGCTTTTTGCGTTGCAGTTAAGTCATCTTCTTCTAATTCTTCATCCAAAGACTCAACTAAGGCTCTGCCCTCATCACTTAAATTAACCTTTGCCAAACGGCTTTCATAATAAATACGAACGGTTGCACCGTCTTCAACAGCTTGTGCTATATCATACACATCAACATAATTGCCGAATACAGCCGGAGTATTCACATCCGCATTTTCTATCGGAGTACCAGTAAAACCTAAATAGGTAGCATTGGGTAAAGCATCGCGCATATATTTAGCAAAACCAAACACTACTTTCTTGCCAATAATATCACCCTGCTCATTTTTAGCATCGATCGTTTTAGCTTTAAATCCATATTGCGTACGGTGAGCCTCATCAGCAATAACTACAATATTTTCCCTTTCAGTTAAGGTTTCATAGACATTACCTTCATCCGGCTGAAATTTTTGTATGGTTGTAAAGACAACGCCTCCGGAACCTACCTTTAGCAAGTCCTTCAAATGATTTCTGTCCTCTGCCTGAACAGGTTCTTGCCTGAGTAATTGTTTTGATGCCGCAAACGTATCGAACAATTGGTCGTCTAAATCATTTCTGTCAGTTATTACAACTACAGTCGGGTTGTTCATCAGAAGTACAATTTTGCCCGTATAAAAAACCATAGAAAGTGATTTACCGCTTCCTTGAGTATGCCAAACAACACCCCCTTTTCTATCTCCAACCGGCTGTAATTGCGTTCCTGCAACACCGTACAACTCTGGTGATTCATGTACCATTAAAGCGTTTGTTACTAAACCAGATGCCCTAAGCGTTGACTCTACGGCTCTGTTTACGGCATAATACTGATGATATGCCGCCAATTTTTTAACGGTAGAAAGTGTTGTTAAACCCTCTGTGTCAACTTTTTTAGTTTGCTCAAATACAATAAAATGCCTTAAAATATCTACTAATGTAGCGGGATTCAGCATACCCTGAATTAACGTTTCCAGCTCTCCAGTAAGATGTGACGCTTCTTTTTTACCGTCGGCAGTTTTCCAAGCCATAAACCGGCTAAAACCCGAAGAGATAGTTCCGGCCCTGGCTTCCAGCCCGTCTGATAAAACCACAAAACCGTTGAAGGTAAACAAACCCGGAATCAGTGCTTTATAGGTTTCAATTTGTTCATATGCCGCATACAACGTTGCTTGTTGGTCAGCCGGGTTTTTCAACTCGATTACCACGAGCGGAATTCCGTTAATGAAAAGCAGGATATCCGGCCGTTTATTATGATTATTTTCAATAACAGTGAACTGATTCACCACCAAGAACTCATTATTCTCAGGGTTTACAAAATCCACTAATTGAATACGATCTCCTCTTTCGCTTCCGTTTACATTCTTAGTAACAGGTATTCCCTCCGTTAAATAACGATGAAACAGTTCATTATTCCGAAGTAAATCACTAGTTGTAATTCTGCTTAAGTCTTTTAGCCCTTCGTCAATCACATCCTTTGCAATACTCTTATTTATGCTATAGACTGCATTTTTCAAACGCTCTGTTAGCACAACCTGATTATATGATATGCGCTCAGGCGCTTCACCTTCCGGCGCTAAATCCGGGCCGTACAGGTAATGATAACCCACTGCTTGCAATCGTTCAATTGCAAATGCTTCAATCTCATGTTCTGTAAGTTTATGCTGCATCTGTTGTATCGATTCCTTTATTGACTTAGCCTAATTTATTCGAAAACAACCGGTTTAAAGAATACTTTTCCGACATGATGTTCTATAATTTTTTCGCGCTGCAAGCGCCCTACAATTATGGCCGGATGCGTTACCAAGTCCTTGGCTATTTGTACTAACTCTACCGCATCAAGACGTTTTCGGTCGATGATCGTTTGAAACTCCTCTTTTGTAAGCGTCCATTTTTCTGCAAATTGATTTGCTTCTTCTTCTTTTTGCAGATCTTTTTCTGAATACTCAACCGATTCTAAAAAAACGTCTTTTTTTCCATGAAGTATAATATGCCCGACCTCGTGGAAAAATGTAAACCAAAAGATATCATTTCGATTGTAACGCCCGGATAGTTGAATAAGAGGCGTATCTCCTAACCATCGGGTACAGCCGTTTATGGGTGCTTTAGGAATGGTTGGAGTATATACCACCTTAACACCTGCTTTCAAACAAATAGTTTGTAATTCACTAAAAAAATGCTCCGGATGTTCGGCCATAAGTTTTTTTAGCACAGGTAAAGTTTCTTTGAAATCCGCTTCCTTATACACAACATCCGGTAAGGTTTTTGCCTGTATTTCACCCTGTCTTAACCATGCCGATATGGCAAACGATTCATTGGTATAGGCTAAAGAAATGCGAAACGCTACTTTAAGCTGTTGTTTTATATATATATTGTCCCATGCGTTGGCATCACTTATTTGAAAAAATGCAAATAAGGCCTGAGCCTTTTCTTCCCAATTTGAACAACTTTGTACCCATCCTTTTTTTACCATTTCGGCAAATGGAAATTGCTTTGCCCAATTTACGGAAGCTTCTGCTTTTGTAGCCAAATCGGTACGTGCTTTCCACTCATCGTATGATTGTTGACGAGTGAGCCAAAACGTTGCCGGAATACGAGTAACACGTTCGAACAATACCGCCATGTCCGGAGTAATACTACTTGTTCCGTTAATAACAGCATGTATAGTTTTCTCAGGTTTATTGGCACGTATAGCAAACTCTTTTATGCCCATACCCATTTCCTGCAATTTCTCAGCTAAGGTTTCACCGGGGTGAAAAACCACCGCAGGCGTATATTCATTTTTTTTTGAAGCCATAATCGTACATTCTATTTACCGTGATAATTCACGATTTCGATAAGTTCCACACCCTTTATTTCTACCCAAAGGGTTTGTCCATGTTCATTTACCGGAATGGGATCTTCGTGTGGGATAAACACCAAACGGTAAGGTTGATCTAAATCACAGGCCCATTGTCCTTTTCTATCGCCTGTAAGTTCATGAAAGTTGCCCGGCAAAAACCGTACATCTTCAAGTGTTTCTGCATCGTGTAAGTCATTTAAGCGTTTCTGAAACCATTTTGCACGTAAAGCACCTAACTCACGCTGACATTTTGAGTAGTCATTCGCCAGTTTTTTAAGTTTGTTAGTTTTAAAGGTAACGTTCACAAATATACGATTATTTTATATTACAGAAAGTGTTAGTTAAATAATATTAAACAGAT
>SBGQ01000052.1 GCA_006226965.1 bacterium
TTCAATTAGAAAATTTTTGGAGAAATTTGAATGTTTTTAGACCAAATTACTACTTATATACTGGTATCCCATTTTCAAAACCAAGAGCAATACTTAGAAATGACTCGATTGACTTTGTAAATATTCCAACGATTCCAGTTGATTCTTTAATTCACTATATAACTGGTAATAATTTTCAATCTATTAAAGATTATGAATACTTCCACCACAATAAGATTATTTTGGATTCAGACAAAACGAGTTGGCTTTTTATAATAAAGTTGGTGAAAGGTTTGTATGATTTTTCTCAGTTTGGATATCACCATGAATCCTATGAAGAATCTGAAATTGGAATACAAATTGTTGATGAACTATTGTTGAGTTTTAAACATGAAACTGAACGTATAGGAGCGAAATTTTGCATTGTTCAACTGCCTGTAAAAGAAGAAGTTGAGTATTATAAACAGCATCATAAGACTTCATATAATTCATTAACAGAGCATTTTTTTGAAAAATACACTGTATTAAAACTAGACTCTATCTTATCCAATTATTCACTTGATGAGATTTATAAGGGGCATTATTCGCCAAAAGGAAATAAAATAATTGCTCATGAAATTTATAATTGGTTAATAACAACAGACGATTTAAACACTATCATTACCGATAGTAGATATTCAATATCAAACTAGTATTGAATTTTCTAAGAAGAATGGGTCTTATTTTTATTTGATTGATTGGTTTCATCTCCTAATCTACTCCGTTCGGAGTATGTTTTTTATAGCTTGAAATCGTGAGTTTTAGTATAACCCTTCAACTAATTCCACTCCTTCATGAGAGCTTTGTGTATCAGTTTAGTAATTGTAATTTGTAGTACAGTAGCCGGTTTCGGGCAATCGGAATGGGAAAATATCAGCGGGAATAACCCGACAAATGATAATACTGTATCGAAATTGTTGTTTTATAAAGGCAAAGTAATTGCCTTGCACGAATATTTAGGATATAGCACGAGTGACGATCTCGGCGATACATGGATTTCCGGAGACGGTGAAATTCCTAATCAGTATAAAATTTCTGATATCCAGTTTATTGACACGACCTTATATGTAACTACCGGAACCAATCGTATCTATGTCTCTGCGGATTCTGGGGCTACTTTTTCTGAAATAATTGCGCCTGCTGCACCTTTTAACCTTATTCGTGCTTGGGATCGACTTATCATCACAAAAACCTTTGGTTCGGCTTCGTGGAAATCGGATACATCTTCTACATGGACCGATTATCAACCCGTATTCGGGCATTTTGTGAAGCAGGGAATTTTTTGGAACGATACGCTTTTCACTTCGGGCTCGAATTCCGGCGCTGCCGTTTTCTTCTATTCGGTTGATACCATGAAAACCTTTGTGGAACAACGAAATGTTGGTTTTCCAAACGCACTGGCCATAACCGGAAAGTTCATCAACTATAAAGGGAGACTTTTACTCACTTCAGCCACAGATTATATCTCTATCGTTTATGAGCGAATCGGTGGGAAATGGGTTACAGCTTATACAAATACTGAGTTTGAAAACAACCCGGTTCGTTTATATCAACAAGAAGATGAATTGTTTGCCGTTGCTGCAAACGGTTTATTTAAGTTGGATGATGAAACCCAAACGTGGAATCGTTTAGCAAGCTGGCAGGTTAGCAGTCCGCGTCAGGTTTTTAGTTCGATGTATGTGGATGGAACAACTTTGATAAGTACAGCCATTCCGGGGTATCAGTATGAGCCGAAAATGCCGCAGGTTCTAAAAAGTGCCGATGGGGTGACTTTTACGCCGGTTATTTCACCTTTAGGATTTCGAAATAACAAGTACAACATGATGTATAATGATACACTTTGGGTGTTTACGGCATCAGACGGGCATCATTTTAGCGCTGATGGCGGTAAACAATGGATTCCGGCGCGATTTAATCGTCAGGGCGGAAACATGACTCCTTATGATGTAACTCCATCTGATACAGGATTTTATGCGGTTTTACGTGATGCCATTTCCACCACAAGTAATACCACGCAATTGGTTGAATATTCACGTGATTTTCAACAAAGACGTACAATTCAGAATTCAACATATCATAGAACCATCAGCCAAATTAACGGTACCTATTACGTAACTAAAACTGCGGAATTACTGAAATCAACAGATACATTAAAAACGTTCACCTCTATAAAACCGGCCGGAACCTTACCAAACAAAGCGATAAGCAGAGGTGATACCATTTTAGCCGGAAATCTGGTTTCGTATAACAATGGAACCTCGTTTTCAGTCTTATTTACGGGAAGTGCATTTTCTACAACATTGGGTAAACCGATATTCACAACAATTGTTGATACTTCTTTTGTTGCAGCAACAGAAAGCTCTCAAGAAGGCGGAGCAGGTGTTTTTGTAGTGAAAAATAACAGCAATTACATCAAAATTATGTCGAAAGAAGATTTAGGCGGAGTGTTGGCAAACCAGCTCATCGCTGACGGAACCCGATTGTTTGTGGTAACTGAAAGAGCAATATTTTTCACAGGTAATTTGGGTCAGTTGGTTGAAAAAGTTGCAGAAATTCCTACCCAAGACCTGAATTCGGGTGCACGTATTCAATATGTAAACTTCCATGAAAACACACTTTATATTTCCAGAACGGACGGACTTTTTTCGTTGGATGTAAGTGCGTATCAGGATAAACCATTTGTTCAGTTGATGGGAATCGAAAACGTTGATGCCTATGATACTAGCCGAACCGGTTCTTTTATTGATGTGCGCGGCAGAGTATTAACTCGCGGAAATACAGCAATCGCGTATGCTGAAGTAATTGACGGTTCTGCAAAATCCGAAAAAATTACGATTAACGAACTCGATGCATATCCTGTTTTCAGAATCAAAGGTTTGGGTCAGTTAAGCTTTTATTCCATTCGTGTGAATGCGATTATCGGAAATGACACGATCAAAAGCGAACCAATTTATACTCGAACAGCTCAATATCGTTTTTGGGAGCGAGCAACATCTGATACTTTGCAAATCAGTTTTAGCGATGCAGCACAATTAAGCGATGGCCGATTAGTAGCCGTTGGTTCCCATAAAGTTGCTGTTTCTGATGATTTGGGTAAAAGCTGGACAGGAATTCCGGAATCACCTTCACATTTGTCCAGAATTGTGGCTATGAACGGTGATACTTTATTAGCAGGAAGTACATCCGGCGGATTTGTGCATTCATTTGATCGCGGAGAAACGTGGAAACAGGTTTCCAATCCGCGATATGTTACCGGCGGGAATTTCCTGATTTACAAAATGGCGTATTCGGCTGAACATCATGTAGTTACAGCAGTTTACGGAGAGCGTGAGCAAGCTACTAATAATGCCAGTTATATCATTATCAGTAAAGACGGCGGACGCACTTGGGATAATATCACGGCACAAAGAGGATTGCCGCACAATCGGTTAGTACGTTCTATGGCTTCCGACCCTGACGGAAATTTATATTTCGGTATCGAGGGGGAAGAGAAAGACACCGTTTTATATCGCTCAATAGACGGAGCAGAAACCTTTAAAGGCGTTTTTGTGGATAGCGTGTTTGATTCAGGCGTGAACGATATCAAATGGCATGACAATAAGATGCATATCATCACGGAAATTGGCATCTATAACAGCGAAAACGGAATGGATTTTAGGTATTGGGGAACGTTTAGCAATTCAAAAGTTTTGGTTCCGCTTTCTGATGAAGAATACATCACAGCTTTTGCTAAAGACAGAAGATATAATCCCTTATCTCGCCAAGTGACGTATTTAGAACGAAAAAATCAGGAAAGGTTGAATATCGTTTACGGATTTAATCAAAATACATCCATTTATTTTAACGACTTGAAGCGCTTTGAACGAAATGATTCCATGATGGTGATTGCTTTTACGGGTGACGGAATTTGGACATATCGAACCACGCAAAATCTGAATGTTTCCATCGATGATGATGCGGAGTTTGCAAATAAACCGGAAGACTTCATCCTTTTGAAAAACTATCCGAATCCGTTTAACCCAAGTACGACTATTCATTACCAATTGCCGGCTAATGCGCGTGTGCAGTTAACGGTTTATGATGTGCTCGGAAGGCAAGTGGCGGTTTTGGTTAATGGTCAGTTACAATCCGCCGGAAGATACGATGTTCGTTTTGATGCATCACGTTTGGCGAGCGGTGTGTATGTATATCAATTGCGCGCTGGAGAACACGTAAAAACAGGCAAGATGATGTTGATTAAATAAAGAGCTGAGTGTAGCTATTTGGGGGAAAGTCCGGCGTGAAAGCGCCGGACTTTTTTTTGTTGAGTGGTTTAAAGCAACATTCCGCCGGAAGCTTCCACACGTTGTGCGTTTACCCATTTTGCATCATCGCTGCACAAAAAGGCAACCACACTGCCAATATCATCGGAGCGGCCAACGCGTCCTAAAGCGGTTTGGGAAGCAATCATGGCATTCAATTGTTTATTATCTCGAACTGCACCGCCGCCAAAATCTGTTTCGATTGCGCCCGGTGCAATTACATTAACTCGGATTCCTCTGCTGCCTAATTCTTTTGCCTGATATTTAGTAAGTGTTTCAATTCCGCCTTTCATGGCAGAATAGGCGCTGTAACCGGGAAAGGTAAAACGTGCTAACCCGGAAGAAACGTTAACGATTCCGCCGCCGTCATTCATCACAGCTAAGCCTTTTTGACTCAGAAAGAAAGTGCTTTTTAAGTGGATATTCACTAAGGAGTCGAATTGTTCTTCAGTTGTTTCCATGTATGGAACATGAATACCGATTCCGGCATTATTCACAAGAAAATCAAATTTCTCAGCTTTAAACGTATCTTTCAATACTGTTTTGATTGTTGTAAAAAAGGAGTCATAGGTTTGGGTTTCAGCCACATTAAGTTGAATAGCGGCAGCTTTTTGTCCCATTTCCTGAATCTCAGCAACAACATGTTCCGCTTCTTCTTTTTTGCTGAGGTAAGTTATAATTAGGTCGTTTCCACGTTTGGCAAGAGCTAATGCCATGTCTTTTCCAAGGCCTCTGCTTCCGCCGGTAACAAGTGCAATTTTATTCATTGGTCGTACAAGTTTGATTTGCGATTTAGGATTTCTCAAAGTTCAGAAATCCCTAAAGCATTGCTCTTGTCCGTTTTTTAGGAAGTCTTGTCGTTTTTTCAGTTTCTACTGATTAAGATTGCAAACCTGTTCTAAATTCAGTGGGTGATTGACCGGATTGTTTTTTAAAAAACTTGCTGAAATGGGCGGTATCAGCATAACCAAGGCGATAGCCTATTTCTTTAACAGATTCGTTGGTATGAGCTAATAATGCCTGAGCTTGTGCCAACGCTTTTTCATTTATCCACGAAGTAATCGATTTTCCGGTTTTACTTTTGATGACGGTTGTTAAGTACGAAGCATTAAGATGTTGAAGTTCGGCAAAGTCTTTTGCTTGGAATTGATGAGTAATCTGCCCGTCGGATAAATCTCGAAAATGGTGTTCAAGGTGCTCTTTAAACGTGCGCACAATTTGTGAACCGCGATTTTCATCTCCTAAAGGTTCATAATCAGCCCAAAAACCTTCTTTTAATTTTAATAAGATGATGACAAACAAATTCCCGATAATTTTAAACTTGAATTCTGAATCGCTGTTATAAGCATCTAAAACCTGTTTGTATAAAAGTTCAAACTCAGCAAATTTTTCATCGGAAAGAAATTGCGGACGTACCGTTTCTGCCAAAAGGAAAGGGAATTCATCAAAAATATCTTTATGAACGTTTTGTTTTAAAAATCGCTCGTTCATTGTAACCAGATACACTTCGTTCATTTCAGTAAATGCAAAGGCTTTAATGTGACCCGGATTGGTGAAATAAATCGTTTTTGAAATGTAGTTAAAGGTTTGTTCGTCAGTGGTGTAACTGCCGGTTCCGCTTTTAATAAAGACAAAGGAATAATAATTGGCTCTGAAAACAGGAGATTTGTACGGAACTTTGGTATGAATCTTATGCAATTCGTGTAAAGAAAAGTCAGCCTGTTGGGTGATAGGTAATCCTAAGTCTTTATATAAGTCGGAAACTTTGTCGTATCCGATAATCTCATTTTTCTGTGTCATCGTGTTCTAACTTGTCTGCAAAGAAGATAAATGAAAAGAAGAATCTGAGTACTTAAAACTGATCGGCGTTTTTCCAATACTGAACGGTAAGAAAGTAGCCTAACAGCGATGTTCCAGCCAAAATCATATAGCTGAATACATTGAGCAACGCTTTGTAATCGCTGCTTGTGCCAGAGAAAATACCCGGAATGGCCCAAGGGAAATACGTTCCTAGACCTGTTGCGGCAATAATTTGAGCAAGAACCAATGTGAGTACAACGAATCCGAGCGGTGCAAGATACCCTTTGCCTTTAAGCGCGAAATACGCAATCGGTGTTCCTAAAAGTAATACTAAAAATGTGGTTGTGAAGTATATCTGAGCCCAATCAAAAACAGAAAAACCGGAAGTCGAATCTAAGTTTAATAAGCTGCCCAAAAGTAAAGCAATCAAAATATTGAAAAGTGATAAGGCGAAACTCCACACTGTATAAACGGATAGTTTAGCATGGATAAGTTGTGTACGGCTTGTTGGTAAAGCCATCATATCTTTAGCCGTGCCGTCTGAATATTCACGCCCAAACAGCCAGCTCATGATAAAACCGAAAATTAAAACGCCTCCGACTCCCATAGCTTGGGTAAGAATCATAAAATAGGACGACCAATTGGCAGTTATTCGCATGGATTCTATTTTAACAGCAAAGGCTCCACTTTTTGCTAGTAACTCGGGGTCGCTGATGATGAACATGAAAACGGCGCCCATCACAGGAGCTAATCCAAAAGCCACAAAACTGATGGGTACAATCGGTGCACGTTTCAGTTTTAAAAATTCTGCCAAAATGATACTCATACAGTTGCTTTCGTTTCAATAGTTCGCAAGAAAAAGTGTTCTAAATCTTCTGTAAAAACACGGATTTGCCTGAGTGGTATTCCTTGTTTTACCAAGTCGGAATTTATGATTTCCGGATGTGCAACGGCACGAGCATCTTGTATGTGAATTTCACCTGAATCATATATCGAAATGTCGGAAAACTCAGCGCTTAAGTGTTTTAAACTGGCTTGAGCTTCGCTTGTATCGATAATTACCGATTGATGTAATTGATGGTGCAGATCAGATTGAGTAAGCTCATGAATAAGTTTGCCTTGATGTATTATTCCGATGCGATTCGCGAGTTTGGCAATTTCGGAAAGAATATGGCTTGATAAAAAAATAGTAGAACCTTGTTGCGCTAATTCTTGCAATAAAGTCCGGATTTCAACGATTCCAGCCGGGTCAAGTCCGTTAATAGGCTCATCCAAAATTAATAGTTTCGGTTTGTGAATCATGGCTTTAGCAAGTCCCAGCCGTTGTTGATTTCCTAGAGATAGTACTTCAGCCTTTGAGTGTGTATAAGACGATAGGTGTAAGCGTTCAATTACTTCGTCAATTTGTTTAGAGGCAATTTTTCGAAGTTTAGCTATGACTTGTAGATTTTCTTTTACTGTGAGGTTTGGGTAATTATGCGGAGTTTCAATCAGGTAACCAATTTCATTCCATCCGTCGAAAGATGCATTCAGTGGTCTTCCGAATAACTGTACTAAACCTGAACTTGGTTTAATCATCCCAAGAAGCATTCGTATTAATGTGGTTTTTCCGGCACCGTTCAAGCCGAGAAAACCGTAAATCTCACCTTCACGAATGTGTACGGAAAGTGAATCTACAGCGGTAAAAGTTCCAAAATTTTTACTTAATTCATGTGTTGTGATAATGCTCATAAATCTCCTTAAACGGCAATTCCATGTTTGAATACGGCCAAAAATGGCTGAGCAATTCGGGTGATTTCTTCATCAGAAATAGTAAGCGGCGCTTTGTTTTCTTTTATGTGATTTCTGATGTCAATTTGAAAGCGAACTTCCACATATTCGAGGATGGAAAATTGAGTTTTGAATATGCTGAACGCGATAAAATCAGTATCAAATCCGGATTTGAATATGCCTTGTTGAATACCTTTTTCTGCAAAGGGACGAATGGCCTCAATGGTTTTAAGTTTTATTTCTAGTTGAATATTTCCAAGCTCTTCACTGTTTCGCTCACGTAAAACAGCATCCAAAAAAGCAGCGTTTAAAGGATGACTTCTGCTGAATGCAAAACGTGCTAATAAATGTTGGAGCATCAATTCGAAAAAATCAGTTGAAGGATTACTGATATAGTTTTTATCAAAATCCTGTCGCAGTTTTATGCAATAATTCAACAAATAGTGATATAGGCTGAGTTTACTTTCGAAATAGCGATAGAAACTGCCTTTTGCCAATCCTAATTTTTGAACAATGTTTGATAATGAGGCGGATTGGTATTCATTTAATGCGAACTCTCGTAAGCTTATTTGAAGGATTTCTACTTGCCGTTCTTCCGGTAAATTTTGAAAAGTTTTTAAAGCGACCATATGTATGCGACTAGTTAGTCGCTAATGATACGAAAGAAAATGGAAAGGTTTCAGAGTGAATTTTTTTGTAGGTGAATTGCGATAATTATGAGAAGCCCTCGAATGAGGGCATCTCATACTATCTACGAAGTGCTTAATGACAGAGATTAATCAAACTCCAAAAATTTCTGGAGTCTCCCGCATGCACGGGAGTGACAAAAAAAAACGGAATTGTCTGAAAAATGTACGCAATTCAATACAAGTGCTTAAGTCGAGTGTCTTAAATCAAACCAATTCGTGTGAGCTGCTTACACGTTTTCCTTTGCGTTTATTCAACCAGATAATAATGCCGGTTACAGGTAAGCTGGTCGCCACCAAACAAGCGAGGAAATAGATAATTTTTGAAAATGTACCGAATACATTTCCGACATGAAGTGCTTTAATCGACGAAGCGATTTGTTCATTAAAGGGTTTATCAGCAAAGCGTTCAACTGAAGTTACATTACCATTATACCGATTAATCGTTACTCGATCCGGTGCATGAGATGCAAAAAAGCTGTTCGAATACTTTCGAATCGAAACTTCGTTCGATTTTGAACTCAAATCAAGATAATAGGAACCATCAAATGGTAGGGCAGAGTCCGTAATTTGAATTAGTTCGGTAATAGTTAAAACCTGTAAGGAATCCGTTGAAATTTCCGGTTGAAGTTCACCTTTCGGCGCTTCGCGTTTTACTCCAAGCAGATTGGTTAAGCCTTCGCGATACCAATCAAAAGACCATTGCAATCCGGTTAAAGCCATAATCAAAAGAAAAATGGATGAATAGAAACCAAGCGTATTATGTAAATCGTGGTTTATCCGTTTCCAACTCGCTTTAATATTGACTTTTAAACCGTTTCTCCAGCTTTTAACTCGAACAGGAAACCAAAGTATCATTCCGCTAAACACGATTACAGCAAAAATTACTGTTGACCAACCGACAATCGGCCTGCCGATTTTCGTATCTAACAATAACCAACGGTGTAATCGGAACATCACCATAAAAAATTCGGAAGTTGTGCTTTTGGTATCACCCAAAATCTCTGCAGTGTAAGGGTTTACCAAATACGTTGTACCTCGTCGCTCACCTTCTTTTCTCACGCTGAATTGATACGCTTCCGTTTTGTCTTTAGAAAAACTTACTGATGCAACCGTAGCGCCGAGCTGAGCTCCAACGGAATCTTTAAGTGCCTCAATACTTAAAATTGGCACCGAATCAGCTGGAGAAACCGTGTATTTTTCACTATCCATCCAGCGGGTAATCTCAGGTTGAAACGTGTATATCGTTCCGGTTAAGCATACGATAAAAAGGATTAAACTGGCTCCGATTCCCAACCAAAGGTGAATAGTATTAAGGAAAGAGCGGATTTTTTTCCAAGAAAAAAATGACAACATGATTGAACTATATAAATAAAATGAGAGAATGTACGAACGGTTCGATAGGTGATGACGAACGCTCAAAGATACCTTCGCTTGTGAAAGAAATCAATATTATTTAGATGTGATTTAAATAGTAGGAATTGTGATTTGTGAACTATAGATAAATATGAAATTCCACTAATGCTTCATTTATCGGTTTTAATTTGTTCATCAGACAAGAATGTGTGATTACTCGGAATTTGTACAATTTCTAAATGAGACAAACTTATTGAGTTCGTACAGTTCCCAAGTTTAAAACTCTATAATACAATCAAGTTTTGTAGTCGCTAATACTAAGTGTTCTTTACGCTTTTTTATTAAGATTTTGTTTGGTTTGATTTTGTTTAGAATAAAGGACAATCGAAGTAATAATTCCTGCCGGAATGGTAATAATGCCGAGTGGGATTGTAATAATCATAAACCATCCTTCTACTAACATTGAGTAAAGAATAGTTCCTAAAATGGGAATATCGGGTGGGCTTCCTTCATGTAATCTAATGTCAAGCATCGAAGCGATTGCACTAGCAATAAAAGCAGATAGGAATGGATAGATAGGTATTAGTAACCCGATTATTGCTGGTAGGCTTATTTTGAATTTTGACATATTAGTAATTGCTTTTAGCAATTCAATAGTTCAGTGTTATGATTGATACAAATTCAAATATCATACTAAAAAATAGATTTACAAAGATATAGTAAGTCCGAGAATTCCTGTTGGGCAATCATCAAATACACGTTAACTTAACCACAATCTAAATACCCAACATTATGTCCAACGAAATCGACTTGTTATTTCCCAAAATGGTGGCGCACCGCCGTCATTTACATCAGCATCCTGAACTTAGTTATAAAGAATTTGAAACAACGGCATATATCATAAAGGTATTAAGCACTTTGGGTTACGAAATCCATCGTCCATTAGAAACAGGAGTTGTGGCTGTTCTAAATCCGGAAGTGAAATCATCAAAAGTATTGGCATTCAGAGCTGATATTGATGCTTTGCCGATTTCAGAAGAAGGGGATGCGAAACAAGCGTTTTTGTCTAAAAATCCGGGAGTAGCTCATTGTTGCGGACACGATATGCATACGGCCAATATGCTGGGTGTCGCAGAGTTATTAAAAGCCCATCAAGCAGAAATCAAACATAAAATAGTTCTCATTTTTCAACCTGCTGAAGAGAAATTACCCGGCGGTGGACGTCTCATTATGGAATCGGGAATTCTTCAAAAATTAGGCGTTACTGAAGTGTATGGCTTACATACATCTCCTAAACATTCGGTAGGTACAATTGCATTAAAAAGCGGTCCCTTGATGGCAAGACCCGATGAATTTATTCTAACGATAAAGGGTAGAGGTGGTCATGCCGCTGCTCCACACGATGCTGTTGACCCGATTGTGATTGCTGCACAAGTGGTTACTACAATTCAAAGTGTAGTGAGCCGAACAGTTGACCCGACCGAATCTGCCGTGGTTACGATTGGCTCTATTCATGGAGGAACCGTACATAATGTGATACCTGAAAAAGTAGAAATGAAAGGCACCGTTCGCACATTCCGCAAAGAGTTAGCTGAAAAAATTTCGCATACTATTGAACAAACGGCTAAAGGAATTGCTCATGCTTTTGGCGGCGATGCCGAACTTCAATTTGATCCCGGTTACCCCGCTGTAATCAACACTCCGGAAACCACAGACATCATTCGTGGGATCGTAAAAGAATTATACGGTGAGCAAGCTCTTATCGAAATGGAAAAGCCTATTATGGCAGGAGAAGATTTCGCGTTTTATCAGGAAGAATTTCCGGGAACGTTTTTCTTTTTGGGGACATCGAGTGAAGAAACACAATCCGTTTTTCCTTGGCATCACCCTAAATACAATGCAGATGAAAACGGGATGAAAATTGCCGCTCCCATATTTTTGAGATTGGCATTGAGTTAAGAGTGTAATTCATTGAAAGTTTGAATTTACATTCAGCATCTTAAACACACGTGCCGGAAAGTATAGCGAGTACGAAAAAAAAATGAGCATGAAATTAGCATTACCAAACGTAAAAGGAACTGTTTTTAAACTCACGAACGAGTTAATAGAGCAGGGTTTACAGGCATCAAGAGTAAGTGAACGCAAGCGTATGGTGTTGCCTGTACACCGATCACAAGACGCAATTGTGCAACGTATTGTGAATTTTTTGCAACCCGGAACGTATATCCGTCCTCATAAACATCCGCGGGAACACGCTTCAGAGTCAGTGTATATCGAGCGTGGTGCCATTTCTTTATTGATTTGGGATGATGAAGGTAATTTGTTGGAATCGCACTGGATGCATTACAATTCACCCGAAAAATTAATTGATATTGAACCGAATGTGTGGCATTCCATGTTAGTTTGGTATCCAGATACGGTACTATTGGAATTCAAACGCGGACCGTATGATACACAAGAGGATAAGTATTTTGCGCCTTGGTCGCCCGAAGAAGGAACTGTTGAAGCAGAAGCGTTTTTACAAGACTTGATTGTAAAACTTCGAGGTTAAGGAATAAAAAAAGGGCTTGAGTACACTCAAGCCCTTTTTTGTTTAATCTTTTATGAACGCTTCATACGTTTTAAGAGTAATAGCTGCGCCACCTTTTTCGGTGATGTACTTTTCCAATTTTTTCACTTCTTTGTTTTTGAGTTTTTCAAATTCCTTAACGGCTTTTTCATACCGCTCAGTTAATAAACTCAAATTCTCCAATTCAGACGATGATGGTGCCTCAAAACCGGAAGCAATTTTGGAGTATAACTCAGAGATGTCTTCACGCAACTGATTTTTGGCCGTACCAACATAATTATCACCTGTAGTAATAACCAACGTTTCCTTAAGCGTATTTAACTTTTTAGATACCGGTTCAGCAATTTTCTTAGCTTTTTTATCGGTGTTTATAAGTTCATCAGCTTTAGTGACATATTCATCCAGCTCATAAACCAAATAAGCCAAATCCTGAGACATGTTGAATAACTTCATGGTAGTTTCATGCTGAGCTATTCGTTCTTTTTCAGTGATTACTGATGTAGGGTCATTCACCAATTCAATAGTGGTTTCATAAGTAGCCTTGCCTTTGGTCATCACTACTTTATAGGTACCGGCTTGAACTCGTGGAGATGTAAACCCTCCGAAAGTAAAGGTTTTGCCTTTTGCCATTTTGGGCTGTTTAGTAGAACCGTTCCATGTAACAACGTTTATACCTTTAGATTTTCCCGGAACCAATTCAATGAGCGTATTTCCTTCCATATCCTGAATTTCCATACTCATTTTACCAAAAGTATGACGCTTCTTTAAATAGTAAATAATTCGAACATCACGAGACGGGTTAGGGCCAACAAACTGCAATTCAGTTGATGTACTCGCAAATCCGCTTTCTTCTACAATTAATGTCGGTTTACTTGCAAAGAAGTGAACATCTTTTTCAACTACATCAGGCGTAATTTCTCGTAATGGACTTATATCATCCAATACAATTACTCCACGGCCATGAGTAGCTAATATTAAATCGTTGGTTCCTTTGTGCATTTCTAGATGTAAAACAGCCACAGAAGGGACATTGTTCGTAAACTTACTCCAGTTTTGTCCGCCATCGATGGTAACATATAATCCCATTTCAGTTCCAAGGAAAAGTAAGTTAGGATTCACATAATCTTCTTGAAGTGTGCGAGAGAATCCCTCAATATCATCTGTTGTAATGGATGTCCATGTTTTACCGAAATCAGTAGTTTTATAAACATAGGCTTTCATGTCGTTTGCTGTATGGCCGTCGAAAACAGCATAAGCAGTACCTTTTGCATGTACACTAGCTTCGATATGATATACCCAAGTGTTCGCAGGAACGCCGGTTATATTCTTAACGGTATTTGTCCAAGTTTTACCGCCGTCCAATGTTAGCTGAATATTCCCGTCATCAGTTCCAACCCAAATCACATTTTCATCTAAAGGTGATTCAGCAATCGTGAAAATAGTACAATGCTTTTCTGCACCGGAGTTATCTTTGGATAGTCCGCCTGAATCTTCCTGATTTTGTTTTTTCTTGTCGTTTGTAGTTAAATCAGGAGAGATTTTAACCCATGTATCACCCATATCGTCCGACATGTGTAAAAACTGACTTCCAACAAAAATACGATCGGGTTTATGGAGAGAAGTTGCAATAGGCGCATTCCAGTTAAACCGCAATTCATCTTCACCTTTAACCGCTAACGGCTGAATGGTTTTTGTTTGATTACGATTGATATCATAACGCCAGATGTTTTCAGCGCCTTGCATTTCAGAGTAAAGAACTTCTTTTGTTGAATGCTTGTAAACACGGAATCCGTCACCTGCTCCAACACTCATCCAGTCTCGTGCTTCGATGCCACCGGGAGAACGAGAAGGTCCGTACCATGAACCGTTATCTTGTAAACCACCATAAATATTGTATGGTGTTTTGTTGTCAACCGTAACATGATAGAATTGAGAAACAGGCAGATTTTCTACAATTTCCATGGTATTGCCGCCGTCGTATGTTCTGTATAAACCACCGTCAGTTGCTACATAAATACGGTCAGAGTCATTGATGTCAAAAGCGATATCATGAATATCGGAATGCATGGCCCCGAGGTTTTTAAATGTTTTGCCGCCATCTCGTGAAATAGAACCGAATAAACCGGCTTTCACAACTACGTCAGGATTTTTTGGGTCAACAACGATACGTGAGAAATAAAACGGGCGAACAACTAAACCGAAATCACCGTTAAGTTTTTTCCAGTTTTTGCCGGCATCATCGGAACGGTACAAACCTTTATCATCGTCTTTTTCTGTTTCTAATACAGAGTAAAGAACAGAACTGTTAGATGGTGCAACCGTAATAGCAATACGTCCTAATTTGCCTTTAGGAAAACCGTTATGAATCTTATTCCATGTTTTACCGCCATCAGTTGTTTTGTACAATGCACTATTTATACCTCCTGAACTGAAAGACCAAGCCGTTCTTCGAAATTCCCACATAGCTGCATACAATGTATTTGGGTCATTCGGATCCATAATTAAATCGGAACAACCTGTTGTATTGTTTACAAATAGGATTTTTTCCCATGTTTTACCAGCATCAGAAGATTTGTAAACTCCACGTTCATTACTATCTCCCCATAATGCCCCCATTGCGGCAACATAAATTTCGTCACTGTTTTTCGGGTTGATTTCGATGCCGGCAATTCGTTCAGTTTCTTTCAATCCCATATAATTCCAAGTTGTACCACCATCGGTTGAAAGATATATCCCAGCCCCGGCAGAAACAGAGTTCCGGACCCAAACTTCACCGGTACCAACCCAAACATTTTTATCTGGATTGGATGGGTCTAAAGCAATTGCTCCGATGGATTGCGGTTGTTCATCAAAAATGGAAGTAAAGCTCATTCCGCCGTTTCCTGATTTCCAAACACCGCCGCCTGCAGCACCAATGTAAATAATTCGGTTATTGGTTGGGTGAACTTCAATTTCTGAAATACGTCCGCTCATAATTGCGGGGCCAATTTGTCGGGCGTTTATATCCCCGAAGAGTTCTTTGCCTTTTAATTTGATTTCCTGTGCCTGTACATCAGTATGGATGCTCAGAAAACCTAAAGCAAGTAAACCGCTTAATATGATAGATTTCATAGCTCAATAAATTTGTTTATAAGAAAAAGGGTTAATATGCAGTAAGCACATTAACCCTGAGGAAATTTTATAATAGAATAAGATGTGAATTCATCATTATTGCTGTTCCGGAAATGCAAATTCAGACGCAGGTAATTCAGGATTTAAAACAATAGCGTCAATTTTTAATGGAGCAGTTCCTACACCTTTAATTCCTTGTTCGAGAGCGAAAGGAAAGTATAAGCCGCCAACTTCTTGGTATTCACTCATTTTCGTTTGAGAAATGGCACCTTTTTGAGGTCCTTGTTTAACTGTAGTCTCAACTAAAATCGGAACAAAATTTTCTGACTCGAAATAGTAGTAGTTGATGTTATCTACTTGCTGGCCGTCAATAGTGAGAGGTTTTTTGGTAAGTTTAACTTTAAATGTTTCAGTACCGTCAATAGTTTCTTTACCGATAAGCTCAGCAGTATAACCTCTTGCGACATAATTGACAAGAGCATCAGGGAAATCTTGAGATTCCTGAGCCATCATAGCGGTAGCTTCTGCATCTGCTTTTTCAGCTTTCATGGTTTGAAAATTTGTATTCCAAAGTGTAGTTCCATCGAATACACCTTGCTTAATAGTTAAACCTTGAAATGTGATTTTTGTAAGCTGGCGACCATCAGCCATTTGATATATTTCTAGAGGAATCTCTAATCCGCCCTGATTAACCTTTGCATTCATTTTAATGCCCTTAAGGTTTAACCAAGCTTCTTTACCGCCTGTATTTTCGAAATAGTTGTTAATGATTTCATCAGCAGTTTGTGCATTTAAGCTGGTTACAGCGAAAATCACCAAACAAAGAGATAAGAGCTTTTTCATAGTTACCGAGTTTTTTTTATAGTGTAGCTTTCAGACGTTTTCAAAAAGCAGTTGCAGTATCGAAACATATGTTATACTTGTTGCAACAATCCCAAAGTAATTATTTCTGCCTGAAAAACTTAGCGATCTATCTGTTATTTTTTTGATTCCAAATCGGTTATACCGGCCGATACGATAAACTTCATGGCAACACCCGGATCCACATTGATAGCTTGAACATGTGTTTTAGGAACGATGAACAACTCACCGGAAAAGTTGTAGGAGTGCGGAAAGTAGACAGCTACTTTATCAGTTTCATTTAAAATGCTTAAATCATCTTCTGTGATAAATCCCAGTTTTTCTATTCCTTGTTCTTTGTTGATACAAACGAGTACCGGTTTGTTGAATTTGCGCTCTTTTCCTACGAATGCTGAGAATAAGTCTTTTAATGCAGAATAAATGAAATCAAAAAATGGAACACGCTCTAAGGTTTGTTTAAGCAGATAATTTACCGGACGAGCAATAATCGTTTGACCTAAATATCCTGTCAAAATCAATAGAATTGCTAATGTTAGAACTCCGATTCCCGGAATGGTAATGTTGAAGACATCTTCTAGGATAATGGATAACAAATCGTCCAAAAACTGGAATGAAATCAAAAGGATATAAATTGTTGTAGCCAATGGCGCTACGAACAAAAGTCCTTGAAGAAAATAACTGACAAGCTTTTTCATTAGTGCAAACTATTAAACGGCCGTTGATTTCACAAAAATACAGCAATAATTAAATTCCGCGAAAAAATAGAGAGTTCATTGCGGACTTGTTCAGCCCAAAAACTTTCAAGTATCTTGTAGGGAATGAAAAACAAATGAAATGGCAATGAATTTTACACATCACGAATCGGAAACCAAGGGATTTTTCGAATACAAAAAAGACGAAGTATTGATGGGGGAGATTTCTTACTCAAAAGTGGGTTCTAATCTTATCATAATCGATCATACCTTTGTTGATCCTTCACTAAGAGGAACCGGAACCGGACGAGCGTTAGTTAAAGAAGTGATAGATTTTGCGAAAAAAAACGATTTAAAAGTGATTCCTTTATGCCCGTTTGCCAATTCAATTATTAAACGAGAGCCTGAATTTCAGTCTGTTTTAAGTGCATAATAGGTATGAAAAATGCTTCTTTTTGGGAAACAGATTCTTTTCTTTCTAAACCGTACGATTTAATCGTAATCGGTTCGGGGATTGTCGGTTTAAGCTCGGCTTACTTCACCAAACTCAAACACCCTGAAAAGCGAATTTTAATTGTTGAACGAGGTTTTTTACCAAGTGGTGCCAGTACAAAAAATGCTGGATTTGCCTGTTTCGGAAGTCCTACCGAACTACTTTCCGACCTGAAAAATGAATCAGAAGATGAAGTGATTCAACGCATTAAATGGCGTTGGAACGGTTTGAAATTACTGCGAAAGACTTTAGGAGATTCAACGATTCAGTTTGATGCTTGCGGTTCTTATGAGTTATTTAATTCTGAACGCGAAATGCGTGATAGTATCGACAATTTGGAGTATTTGAATGAGTTGATGGAGGAATCGACTGGAGAGAAAGAGATGTTTAGCTACAAACCCATCAACGGAAAAGAAGCCATTTATTCCAGATTGGAAGGCTCTATTCATACCGGTGAAATGATGAAAGCTTGGATTCAAAAGAATCAGGAATTGGGAAATGAAATTCGTTTTAATACAACAGTTGAAACTATCGAATTCGGATTTGTTGAGCTGGAAAACGGTATTGAATTACGTGCCAAACATATTCTCGTTGCTACAAACGGTTTCGCAGAAAGATTAACTTCTAAAAAAGTTCGCCCGGCTCGTGGTTTAGTGATGATTTCTGAGCCTTTTGCCAATATGCCATGGAAAGGGACATTTCATTACGATGAAGGTTTTGTGTACTTCCGAAATGTGGGAAATCGTTTGTTACTCGGCGGCGGAAGAAATCAAGCATTTACGGCAGAAGAAACGTCCGAGTTTGGTACGAATCAACGTATAAAATCGTATTTGTTAAATCTCGCTGATGATTTTTTACAAATTGATTTACGGAACAATCTGGCTCAAACTTGGTCGGGAATAATGGGCTTTTCTGAGACAAAGTCGCCGATAATTGAAGATAATGAAGGAATCTCAATTCGGGTTGCTCTTGGCGGAATGGGAGTGGCAATAGGCTCAGATATTGGGTTTTCTTTCGCTGAATCTATTTTCTGTTAGCTTAAACTCTTTGTACAGCACCAAAAGTTCAGAAAGCATCATTGCGGTTGCCCCCCAAAGCGGAACTTCTTTATCAACATTCCAAAAAGGAACCGTCAATTCCATATTCCTTACTTTCCAAAGTTCGGTCTGAATGTTTGAGTCTTCGGCGAGGTCTTCTAAACGTACCCAAAAAGCATCACTTACCTCGAATTCATTTAACTCTAATTCAACGGAGTCTAGCACGAGCTCGGCAACAATAGGTTGGATTTTCATATTGGTGTGATACATATAAAAAGAGCTCATTCTACCAATGGTACGTATCGCATTTTCTAAGATTCCAACTTCTTCGAAAGCTTCACGAATTGCTCCTTCTTCAACACTTTCATTGGCTTCTAGTTTTCCGCCAGGAAAACTGATTTGACCTTTATGAGTACTTAATTCTTTTCCTCTAAGTGTTAACAAAACAGAAATATCATTATCCTTTTTCCACAGTAGAATTAAAACGGAACAAGGAATACAGTTAACCGGAGATATTTCCGAATGGTTTTGAACAGTATCACTTAAAGGCATCATTAATTTTTGTGCCTCGAAACCCGGAAGTGGTTCGCGTAAACGTTCGTAAAGATATGTAATGAAGCCACTCATTAACTTTGGAATTCGGTACTTTTTGGTGCAAAATACGTCTTTACTTCTAAAATTCTATACAGATAGGTAATGAGAGTCATTCTCAGTTTTTTTTTAGTGGTGTTTCTATACAGTAATGCGTTTTCTCAAAATGCCAATGAGCGTTTAGCCAGAGCCGCATTTCAAGGGGATATGTTCGCTGCGCAAACAGCAATTCGTGACGGTGCTGATATAAATGCGCCTGACAAAAGCGGTGCAAGCCCTTTAATGCACGCTGTTTTAAAAAACAATGCTAAAATGATTACGTTCTTAATTTCACATCATGCTGAAGTGAATTATCAAAATAGAGAAGGAAATACGGCATTGGTTTGGGCGGCTTTAAAAGGAAATATGGAAGCCGCATTAGCATTAGTTAAAGGCGGGGCTGATGTAAATATACCAAGTAAAAACGCTTCAACAGCTTTACACGCTGCGGCTTCAAAAGGTAATGCAGATATTGTAAGTTTATTGATTGAAATGGGTGCCGATGTAAATGTTTCTGATATTTCCGGTATAACACCGTTAATGTATGCAGCGGCAAAAGGGCAAAAGAAAATTGTTGAGTTATTATTGCTTGCTGGTGCCGATCCTACCTTAAAAACGTTAAACGGTGAAAGTGCTTTAAGTTGGGCAAAAGAGCGTGGTAATGACCAAATCGCGGCTTTATTAACCGGAGTAGGTGGATTTTAGGTTGTAATTCTGTTTGAGCATAGAAATACTCAATCCTTGATTAAATACCCAATAAATCTTCTTTTCGTTTGAATTGAAATGCACTAGCTAAAGCAGTTAGAGTGCTATAAAAGCGCCATTTTAAAGTACATGTTGCTAAATAAACAGGTGACTATTGCGGTGATTCTCCACAGAAAGTTTTCGGTAGGAATAACAAAAAATCTAACCTACTCCATACTCCATACTCCATACTCCATACTCCATATACCTTAAACCTTAAACCTTTTAAAACTCGGAATCAATCTAGGTACTTCATTTTTATAGTTGGTATAAGCCGTTCCGAATCGTTCTTCTAATTTTTTTTCTTCCGGAAAACTTCCCCAATAAAAATAAGCTGTAAATAACACGAATAGATAAAGATTTCGGTCAGTCATATTGGGATTCATCAACACATACAAAATGGACCAGAAATACATCGGGTGACGCATAAAACGATACACAGAACGAATTCGCAAGGTGTTATCCATCTTGGGTTCATCTAAGTGAAACGGATGCTCTTTATGCAAAAAGATTTGTTTTAAGCCAATAAAAATAAACGGATAGGAAATGTAAACCGCGTGAGTCAAACCTATGACTGATACTATCCGAACGACATCAAAAAAATGGGAATACGGTTTTTCTACACTGTAAAATGTCACGCTAATTGGCGGTAAATAGTAGTACCAAGCCCCTAAATATAAAACAGAAATCAAGGAATAAATGGCTCTGTAATAATGTTTCATAATAGGAAAACGCTTCAAAAAAGCTGATTTAAAAGCATCCTGAGCCGTAATGCTATGTACTACTGCAAAGAGCAGAAATCCGATAAATGAAAGTGAGTAATGAAGCATAAAATGAATTATTCCAATAACGTCGGAGTATCCGTATTTTTTGTGATTAAATCTAACTGAGCTTTGAGCTCGAAAAACAAATCAACGATTTTACATGAGTACATTAGTTGTTGGCTCGGTAGCCTACGATAGTTTAGAAACGCCATTTGGAAAAGCGCCTCGCATCTTGGGTGGTTCAGCGTCTTACATCTCTTTAACTGCTTCTTATTTTACTTCACCTGTTCGTTTAGTAGGTGTTGTCGGAAACGATTTTAATCCGGAAGACATCGAATTATTCAAATCAAAGAATATCGATTTAGAGGGTTTACAGGTTGATAACAGTGGAAAAACCTTTTTCTGGGCAGGAAAATATCATTTTGATATGAATTCCCGCGATACCTTGGATACCCAATTAAACGTGTTCGAAAAATTTAATCCGATAATCCCAAATTCGTATAAAGAAAGCGATTTCGTTTGCTTAGGTAATATCGAACCGGGTTTACAGCGCAAAGTATTAGATCAGGTAAAACGCCCTAGATTAGTAATCTGCGATACCATGAACTTCTGGATTTCCGGTGCAAAAGATTCCTTGATGGAAACCTTGAAATTAGTTGATGTGTTGATTATCAACGATTCAGAAGCTCGTGAGCTATCCGGTGAACATCATTTAGTGCGTGCAGCGGATAAAATCAAAACGATGGGTCCAAAAATCCTCATCATCAAAAAAGGTGAGCACGGTGCCTTGTTATTCACTGAGACAGGATTATTCTCTGTTCCGGCTTTCCCTGTGGAAGACATTTTCGACCCGACCGGTGCAGGTGATACGTTCTTAGGCGGTTTTGTGGGCTGGTTAGATCGTTCACAAGATATCAGCGATGCCAATTTACGCCGTGCAGTTGTGTTCGGTTCCGTAATGGCAAGTTATTGCGTAGAAAAATTCGGTCCTGAGCGCTTGAAAAATCTCACTGACGAAGAAATCTACAAACGTTATAACGCGTTTATGGAATTGTCTAACATTCCTGCGGTTTAATTAACATAGATTTACGCTTTTTCTTAAAGCCCGGGTCGAATGATTCGGGCTTTTTTATTACTATTCAGCCAACACACATCTGCATGAATTCCGAATTTATGGTTGAAAATCATGCGTACTTTTATCGCCCTATTCCTTTTTGTGATTGCAGGATTAAGTCAATTACAATGTTCTTCTGAGCTGTTTAGAAATGGTGAACCTGCGCCGGTAGTTGCCTTAGATACGAGTTGGAAATCACTCACTCTGCGCGAAAAAATAGGTCAGACTATGATTCTGACCGCATCGCATCAACTGTATAAAAATCAGGGTTTTACTGATTGGAAGAGCTTCTTTGAGAAATATCCTGTTGGCGGCTTTTTTATGGCTCGGTGGACTATTTTGGATAATGTTACGGACTCACTAAAACGTAAAACTACAGTTTCACTTGCGGATACGTATCAACAAAATTCTAAAACTCCTCTCTTTATAGTTGAAGATTACGAAGGTGGAGTCGGTCATAATATTCCCGGTTTTACAAAGATGCCGACAGGAATGGCGTTTGGAGCGGCGAATAATCCTGAGTTAACATTTGAGGCTGGAAAAGCAATTGCCAGAGAATCTCGTTTGCTGGGATTTAATTGGGTTTTACATCCGGTAGCAGATTTGAATTTCAATGAGTTAAACCCGGTTACAAATATTCGCAGCGTTTCATCAAATCCTGAAATTACAATATCAAACTTAAAACGACAGATTTTAGAGTTACAAGAAAATGGAGTCGCTGCAACTATTAAACATTTTCCCGGCGATGGTGCTTCTGATTTAGATCAGCATTTAACAACAACGATTAATTCGAAAACAGAAGCGGAGTGGTATGCAACCTATGGAAAAACCTTCAAAGCACTAATTAACGATGGTGTTTATTCCATTATGATGGGGCACATTGCATTTCCGGCATACTCAAAACACGATAAAGAAACCAGAAATTATCCCGGAACATTATCAAAAGCCATTACAACAACCTTGCTTAAAGGTGAAATGGGATTTCAAGGTGTGATTGTGTCCGATGCGCTGAATATGTCAGGAATTCAAGGGTATTATCCAAATCAATTAGAAACAGAAATTGCTTGTTTTGCTGCCGGAACGGATGTAATGTTATGGCCGGGACTGGCATTTATGGATTCTCTGGAAGCTCGAATAAATCGCGGTGAGTTCCCGATGGAGCGTTTGGATGATGCCGTTCAACGTATTTGGAACCTCAAAAAAATGTTAGGTCTGCTGGATGACGATTCGAAATTTGAATTTTCTTCCGAGTATGAGATTTCGGTTCATGAACACGCTAAAAAAATTGCTCAAGAAGTAGCAGATGAAAGTGTGACCTTAGTAAAAGGGAAAGAAAAGCTGCCGCTCAATCCCGAGAAAGACAAAAACTTGTTGGTTGTTGTAGTTTCCCCTGATAAGCACGAAAACACGGTCGGTGAATTAAAAACGGCAACAGACCGTCTAAAAGATGCGGGTTTTAACGTAGATGTTCGTCACAATTTATCGTATTACGGTAACAGTCCCGACGACCAACGAAAGTATGATAAAATCCTGTTTTTCTATGTGCGTCAACCGCATAACCCGATAGGTTCTTTACAGCTCCAAAGTGAGGAAGCTTTAACCGCATACATGGCGAATATGCTTCCGCAGGATAAGGTAATCGGTGTTTCGTTTGGTGACCCGTATGTGTTATCACGTTATAATCCGAGAATTAGTGTTCGAATCAATGCGTATCATCAGATAGAAGTTGTACAGGAAACGGTGGTTGATATTTTACTCGGAAAAAAGCAAGCAAAAGGAGTTTCGCCTGTAAAGTTGAGCCGATAAAAAACGGTCAGTTTTTCTTCCAATTTGAGTATCTTAGTCGCCCTTTTTTAATCTATTGGAAGAATTTTTATATGATTGATTTTATTGGAAATGCCGGTTTGGTTTTACTTTTAGCTGCATGGGTTCCTCAAACTTGGGATACCGTAAAACGTGGCTCTACACCGATTACGCTTGGTTTTATCTTGTTATACATGGTATCTAGTTTTTTATTGACCGTATATTCGGTTATGCGTGACGATACCGTATTTACCATTCTTAACGGTGTACTTACATTCGGGAGTGCTATCAATTTGTTTTATAAGATATCCCCAAGAAAAAAGTAGCTTTGAGGACTATTTTTATAGTGAAATAAAAAATTTCAAAAAAACTCTTGCATCGTATTTTTAAAAAACCATATCATTGATGCCATGAAACAAATCGCAACTCTTATTTCTTGTTGTATGTGTTGTATGCGCGAAAGCCATACAGCATAGGGATTTGTTCAAACTGTTTTTTGAAAGCCCTGTGTTGAATCTCGACTCAGGGCTTTTTTGTTCTTTCTCTTGATTTCTCATCAAGAAAGGTGGAGGGACAGGCCCTGTGATACCTTAGCAACCGCTTCGATTAACACCCGAAGGTCAGGTGCTAAATCCTGCTGCCTCGATAGAAATATCGAGTCGGGAAGATGAGTAGAAGTTGGTTATCCATATTGGTCTGTATTCCAGATGATTTTATGTAAGCCTCTTTCGGACTCAATTCCCGGAAGAGGCTTTTTTTATTGATTTTAACCAACGGAATACTCCATGGAACCAACATACCGCGACTGGTATCAGAAAAAAATGTACGCAACTGAAGAATTGGCTCAGGAAACTGAGGTTGCCTTACATGCTTTGCAACATTCACAAACTATAGCTGTTGTCGGTTTATCAAAAGACCGCCACAAAGACAGCCAGTTTGTAGCCCGATATCTGCAAAATGCAGGTTTACGCATTATTCCGGTAAACCCGACCGCAGAAGAAATTTTGGGCGAAAAAGTATATAAATCACTCACAGATATCCCTTTCCCTGTAGATATCGTGGATGTATTCCTCAAACCAGAACTTATACCAGCATTTATTGACGAAGCCATCGCACTAAACCCCAAAGCGATTTGGTTGCAACTGGGAACCGGTAAACAGCCGGAGGCCAAAGAAAAAGCAAATGAAGCCCATGTGCCTTTGTTTGAAAACCGATGCATTAAAGTGGATCACCAATTCCTGATGCGTCCCCCTCAGAAATAACCCATTCAATCGTAATCAACCAAAATTTTAGTATTAAGATCATGAGTAATCAAAAAAACTACCGTTTCGAAACCCTTCAGTTACACGCAGGTCAAACCCCTGACGGAACTACCAATTCGCGTGCAGTTCCTATTTATCAAACCTCATCTTATGTATTTAACGATACTGAACACGCAGCCAGCTTATTTGCTTTAAAAGAGTTTGGTAATATTTACACCCGAATTATGAACCCGACAACCGATGTATTCGAAAAAAGAATCGCTGCATTGGAAGGCGGAGCTGCTGCCGTTGCAACTTCTTCAGGTCAGGCAGCCCAGTTTTTGGCTTTAACAACCATTGCTCAAGCCGGAGATAACTTCGTTTCTACCTCATTTTTATACGGTGGAACCTACAATCAATTTAAAGTGGCTCTTCCTCGCTTAGGCATCAACGTAAAATTCGTTTCTGAAGATACTGTTGAAGCATTTGAAGCGCAGATTGATGAAAACACCAAAGGTTTATACGTTGAAACTTTAGGAAACCCGCGTAACAACGTTCCTGATTTCGAAGGCTTAGCGAAATTGGCTCAAAAACACGGAATTCCACTCATTGTTGATAATACTTTCGGTGCGGGTGGTGCAATTGCCCAACCGATTAAACACGGTGCGAACATCGTAGTTGAATCAGCTACAAAATGGATCGGCGGACACGGAACTTCAATTGGCGGTGTTCTTGTTGATGCAGGTAACTTCAACTGGGGCAATGGTAAATTCCCATTATTTACACAACCGGCTCCCGGATATCACGGATTAAATTTCTGGGATGTATTCGGTGAAGACGGCCCGTTTGGAAACATCGCATTTGCAATTCGTGCACGTGTTGAAGGTTTACGTGACTTTGGTCAGGCTATTTCCCCGTTCAATTCCTTCTTGTTATTACAAGGTTTAGAAACTCTTTCTTTGCGTGTTGAACGCCATACAGAAAACGCCACCAAATTGGCAAAATGGTTAGAAAAACACGAAGCTGTAGAGTGGGTGAGTTATGCCGGTTTAGAAAGCCATCCTTACCATGATGCGGCTAAGAAATACTTAAATCCGGGCAAATTTGGCGCGGTTCTAACATTTGGAATAAAAGGCGGTTACGAAGCAGGGCGTTCATTTATAAATGGAGTTGAATTAGCTTCGCATCTAGCAAACGTTGGCGATGCAAAAACATTAGTAATTCATCCAGCATCAACCACGCACCAGCAATTAAGTGATGCTGAACAAGCTGCTTCAGGTGTAACGGAGTCATTGATTCGTGTTTCTGTCGGTTTAGAACATATTGACGATATCACCGCAGATTTTGAACAAGCTTTTGTAAAAGCATTACAGTTGGCTTAAGGAAACTTCCAAGTGAACCTAGTACCCGCATCTTCAACTTTCCGAACCTGTCGAAATTACTTCAACGGAGATGCGGGGAATGGTCTGCTTTCGAAGAATTCCCAACGCTTAACTCACTCAATCAATAGAAAAATCACTTGGAAGTACATCAACCATACCCTTAATTCTAAAGTGAACAACCTATGAGTACACACTCTGTCATTCAACCAAACGCTGAACAAATCAGACAATCTGTAAACGCTGTTATCGGAAACATTACTACGAATACAGATAAAGCGAATGCCGTTTTTACGGCTCGTTCTGAACTAAAAGACGGCTTATTGGCAAAAATAAATATTCGTGATTTTCAATTGATTATTGATGAACCCAACTCTTTAGGCGGCACCGATTTAGGCCCGAATCCGGTTGAAGTCGTATTAGGTGCTTTAGGCGCTTGCCAAGAGATTGTTGTGAAAGCGTATGCATCCGTTTTAGGTATTGAAGTTAGCTCGGTAAAAGTAGAAGCACAAGGACATTTAGACTTGCGTGGTTTCTTTAATCAGGCTGATGTTCGTCCGGGTTTTAAAGAGGTGAAGTTTAACACTATCATCGAAACAGAAGAAACCGATGCCGAAAAATTAAAAAGCTTACAGTTCTTTGCTGAAAACCGTTGCCCTGTATTGGACATCATCCAAAATGCAGTAGCAACAAGCGGTTCCATTGCATTCAAAAAGCCGAAAGTAGCAGCATAATTAATATGCACTTTCATCAACCATCATACAACCCATACATAAGCGCTGTCGGTTAACCACCGGCGGCGCATCATTTTACATACAGAATCATGTCCGAAACACTCAAATTTTATTCATTAGATTCCCAGTTTGTAACCGAAAAAGGTGAAAAAATAGATCTGCCGGTAGTGGCTTATCATACATGGGGAAAACTCAATGAAAATCGTGATAATGTTGTTTTAGTTTGCCATGCTTTAACAGGAAGCAGTGATGCTGAAGACTGGTTTTCTGGATTCTTTACAGAAGGTTTGTTCGATTTACAAAATCAGTTTGTAATCTGTACCAATGTGTTAGGCGGCTGTTACGGCACAACAGGACCTCAAAGCATTAATCCGCAAAACGGAGAACGTTTTCAAGGGAATTTTCCTGAGATTTCGATTCGTGATATGGTTCGTTTGCAGCAAAAATTGATTGATTCTCTAGGTATTACAGGCATTGAACTGGCAATTGGCGGATCAATGGGCGGTATGCAGATTTTGGAGTGGTCTATTTTGGATTCAAGAATTCAAAAAATGATTGTAATCGGTGCAAATGCACAACATTCAGCTTGGGCTATCGGAATTTCTGAGGCTCAGCGCAGCGCTATTTATGCTGATAAAAATTGGAACAACGGATTTTATCAACCCAACAGGCAACCGGAGCAAGGTTTGGCTGCTGCACGAATGATGGGTATGCTCACATACCGTACTTATGAAAGTTTTAATCAGAAATTTGATAGAAATCGTCAGGCAAAAACCGAGCAATTTCAGGTACAATCGTATTTGAATTATCAGGGTGAAAAGCTTGTAAAGCGTTTTGATGCATTGACTTACGTTCGTTTGACACAAGCTATGGACTCACACGATATTTCTCGTGATAGAGGTACGGTGAAAGAAGTTCTCAATCAGGTTACGATTCCGGCTCTTATCATTGGAATTGACTCCGATATTTTATATCCGCCGGTTGAACAAAAGGAATTAGCGCATCATTTGCCTCGAGGGTATTACAAAGAAATTCGCTCCATTCACGGGCATGATGCGTTTTTAATTGAATTCGACCAGATGATTTCAATTATAAGTCCGTTTTTGAATTTGCAACGTGAAAAAGTTACAACTAAACTGTAATTAGTTCTGTTGAGGTTCCATGTTTTGGTTGGCGTGACTTTCAGTGTAACGCCAACTTGTTAAAGAATTGGAGCTCGAATATACTAATAGTGTAATTGAATTTGGATCAAGAGTTGTTTCCATTTCCTGAGTTCCGGTCGAGCGTTGCAATTTCCATTTTATTGTTGATGAATTTTCTGAACTATTCAAAAAGAGGACTTGTACTGCCTGAGTTTCAGAGTCTAAAGTGGCGTAAACTTTTGCGGAGTTAGGCTTATTCGTGATTTCCAATACTTTGTCGCCCAATTGATTGGCTAGTAATTTAAGAACATGAAAAGTTGGTCTTGGCAGTTTTGTACCGCCATCAATAAACCCTAAAGTCCAACCTTCGCTGATACTCCAAAATGAGAGGTTCCACAGTTCTTCTTCAAGTGCGACGCCAATAACATCTGCTGCCCAAAAAGCTGCCCAAAATGTTTGCGGAGAACCGGTTTGGGTGCTAAAAGATGGATCGCCATCGTAGCTGACATGTGTTTCTGTTATGGCAATTGGCATAGCCGATTTGTTAACGGTATTCAAATATCCTTTAATCATATTGATATCTGAGCGAAAACTTTCGGCATCGTCAATAACGTTTTCTTTCGTTGCATTTTCAGGAGCAAACGGATAACGATGTACACTTAGAATATCCATTTTGGAGTTGCTTAACGATAGAAATGGGCTAAGCCAATTATTTCCTTGATAATATTTCCACGCTAAATCCGGGCCGATAATTTTAAAACTTGAATTAATTGCTTTAACAGTATCGCTTATGACATTGAAAAAAGTCGCCGTTTCTTCTGCGGTGTGAGATTCTTTAACTCCTTGTTCCACATAAATGTCCGGTTCGTTTCCGATAGAGAAATACTCTACCTGAAAGTCAGATTTTTGGATAAACTGAACTATCTCTACAGCTGATTGTACACTTGCCGGATTGGTGTTCCAATCATTTAAAGTCGGAAGTTGTATAATGGGCTCAGCGCCAACTTCTCGTGCGTAATTTAAAGCGTCTAGAATTTTTGTAGTATCAAATGCGTGAGGATAACTACGGTCGGCTTCAGTTCCGCCAATTCTGAGGATATCTAGTTGAAGCGATTCTACTTGTGATTCAGTGCCTTTTACTTGAGCGCCCCATTCATCAACCCATGACCAATAATTTTGTCCGAAAAAATAAGGACTTATATCCTTTGTAACGGTTGTGTTTATGGTAAGTAAGGGTGTGTTATCCGGAGTTTCTGAATCTTCTGATTCATGATTTGAATCTTTACATGAGATTAGATAAAAAAGACAGACTAGGCCAACTAGAAAACGATTCATACAAACAAAAGTTTAACCAAAATAAAACGGCACTAAAACAAGTATAATCGAATATAAGCCTTAGCACCGTTTTATAAAAATTTCGGAATCTTGAAGTGAATCGAATACAACTAATTAAGCATTATAAGCCGGTTTCAAATCTTCGATATACAATTTAGCAAGGTCGGCGACTTCCTTTTTATAATCACGAAATTCGTCATCGTTTTGTTCAATTTCAGAAATAATCTCAAACGTAAAGGCATCTGCACCGAATTCATTCCAAGCAGATTGCAATATTTTATTTCTGTGAACCTTGTTTTTAAGCTGAAACGACTGACGATTCCAAATGGACTCTAAATCTGTACTTCCTTCAATAAATAACTCATTGTTTTGGGTATTTCTGATTTGATACACACCCATCTTGAACTTCTTTTGTTTGTATTCATTGATGAGTTCTTTTTTTGATTTTAACATTTTCGATTAGATTCTTTGTGCTAGAGTTGTTGTAATAATGAATTAATCAACAAAAAGATTGTAAGTAGGCCAAGAAGTACGTGCTTGAATCTCGTTTCTTATTGAATTTAATACATTATCAAGAACGACGTTTGTCGGAAGTGTTCGGGTATTCACAATAAATGAAAAACTATAGGTATCATCTAATCTGCAAATACCGCTTGATGTGCCGGGCAACGAGCCATAAAATATCCAATTTGTATAACTAAAATACATCTGATTTAAAGAAGCGACATTCAATAAGTCTGTATAATAAGAACTGCGATCAACATATCGCATAAATTTCATTAAATCAGTTGCTGTGGCAATCCAACCTCCGTGAGAATCCATTCTGTGAACTTCCATATCATAAGCATCAAGACCTTCTTGGGAGTAATAGGTTACTTCATTTGAGAATCTGTTTTCCCATAAATCATTCCCGATTTCCATATCCGTAATTCCCATTGGATTTAGAATATTTTCTTTCATATAGGTTTCATAATCTTTTCCGGTCACCTTTTCAATAATTCGGCCTAAGATCATGTAACCAAAATTGGAATAGTAATAGGTTGCTCCCGGAGTGTAGGTTAATGGTCTGTTATCAATTAGTTCTGAAATAAGCTCAGCATGAGTATAACCTCTGTAACTAAACATGGGGTCGTTTGGTGAGTTTATCCAACCGGAAGTATGATCAAGCAAATGTTTTACCGTTATTTGTTTGATTTCATCAGAATAGGGTTGAGTTCCATAAGTAGTTCCTAAAACAGCACCTTCTCCAAATACAAAATCATTGATTCCGAATTCTCCGTCTTCAATTAATTTTAAAATTCCAATTGCAGTAATAGGTTTAGAAATACTGGCGATTCTTAATAGAGAGGAGTCGGTTAATGCAATATGTAACGAGTTATCAGCATCGCCATATGCTTGTGTGTAAACTAGTTTTTCGTTTTTAGTGATGGCAATTTGAACACCCGGAATTGAGTAAGTGGTCATGTAACTTCGAATTGCATTATCAAGAGAAGTGAAATTGGTGACGGGCGTAATGGTATATGTTTTTTGGCTTCCGTCTTCTGCAACTACTGAAATATCAACTGACCCCGATAAGTTTATACTGCTAGTTCCGCTAATTAGTGGACTACCGTTTATTTTAACACTGGCTTTGTCAGAAACTGTAAACTCTGGAATGAGTTCATCCAAAGGTGATGTTGGCGGCAAAAATAGTAGAACTTGATTGGTTTGAATTTGTCCGTCAGAATATACAAGTACATCGTTTTTGTCAGTATTAATTGAAAACGTTAATAAGTTCTTTTCGGACGATTTGGTTGATTCTGTATTATCGCTGATGCCGTCATCAGAACAGTTAAGTAAAGACATAGCAACAACAATACAAATAAGTAATTTTGAGAAAGGCTTCATGACTTCTAATCGTTAATTAATAGGAATGCTGAGTTAGTAGGGTGCGAAGGTGCAGCAAATTGATTAACATTAAAGTAGTAATAGATAAGTACTATTAAAACAAAAAATCAATATATATGATATATCGTATTGTAATAATTGAAATTAAGCACTTAATTTAATTAAGTAATATTGTTTTGTATAGAAGTTTTTACTTACTTAAGCCGTATTAACAAGCCTCTTCTTTTTACGATGTTTTTATAATCCCATTGAATCTCTCGCGCCTTTTTTAACCAAGACAAGAGTTGTTTTTCATCAATTTGTTCAATAGTAGTAAAGCGAAATTCTGCAGCTTTAAAACTGCCTTCATTTTTTAACTCGGGTTCATCAAAAGATTGACCGCTCCAAAATAACAGACGAATACAAGATTTTAACTTACTGTAACCTGCAACCGGATTTCCGTCAAGAAACCAAACAGGATGGCGATGCCAGATTTTAGACTCAGCTTCTTTGAGTTCACTATCAATGATTGCAGCGAGTCGGTAGCAAATTAACCTATCTAATTCGGTTTGATGTTGATTGTAAACACTTATGTCAGGATTCATATTTGATACATCAATTAGAGTTATGGAACATAATAATCAATTCAAATTAGAAAATAGAGTAGTTGCTTCGAAGCATTTTTCCAAGTATTCTTTAATCAACTAAAAATGTAGTTGATAAATTATGCGTCCTGTTTCCACATTCTTTTTGTTGATTTTACTGTCAGCTTCCTGTGCGGTTTTTAAAAGCGGTACAAAAGATCCGGAAGAAATTCAGGCAAGAGCATTATTTGCTTCATACACCAAAGCCTACAATGAGCACAACATGAAGGACATCATCGCTCATTTTTCGGATGATTTTGCATGGATTAGTATTCAACCCAAGAAATTTGAAACCATCTTAAGAGGGAAGGCGCAACTCATTGAGTCCTATGATAAGTATTACAAAACCTATCCGAATGTGAGAACAAAAATAGTTCAATTAAAATACGATGCCGGTTATATCTGGACCGATGAAGTGGTAACTTGGAGTATGGGAAAAGAAAAGTTCACACAGAAAATATTGGCAGTTTATTACATCAAAGAAGGTAAAATTCAGCGCTTGTATTATTTCGAAGAACCCGAAGATGCAGTGGCGTTTTTATACGAATAAGGAATTCGCAAAGGATTATATAGCTTGATTCATTTGATTTCTTATTTTCCTCACGAAATGAATTCAATGAGGATAGAATGAGTCAAAAAAAGAAATTTAAAACCCCCAACACCATTATTCTGTTGTTACTTCTGCTCACGATTTTTGCAGGTTTAACGTGGGTAATTCCTGGCGGGACATTTGAACGGGTTGAAAAAAACGGAAAACAGGTTGTCGTTCCGGGTTCATATCATGAAATTGAATCAAATCCGACTGGAATAAGCGATTTAATTCTGGCACCGATAAACGGGTTTTTAGATCACTCCGCAATAGAAATTATTCTTTTTGTGTTGATTGTAGCCGGAGTTTTCACACTGATTGATGAAACACAGACCATCAAAAAAATTATCCATCGGTCAGCAAGCTTTTTTAAAGAAAATCCTCGTTTCAGGCCGCTGTTCATTCCGTTTTTTATGACATTTTTCTCCGTGATGGGAGCAACATTCGGGATGTCGGAAGAAACGATTGTCTTTACTCCCTTATTTGTAACACTTTCACTTGCATTGGGTTATAATAAAATCGTTGGTGTTGCTATTCCTTTTGTAGGCGCCGGATTAGGGTTCGCAGGCGCTGTGTACAATCCGTTTACCGTGGGAATTGGTCAGGGCTTAGCGGATATTCCTATTTTTTCGGGGGCGGAATTCAGAATGCTGTTATGGCTTGCTATGACCATTACAGGGATTTTTATGGTGAAACGATATGCCGATTCTATCTATAACAGCGAAGTAATTGAACAGGCAGATTTACAGGAAACAGAAAAAGAAAATCAGCTTAGTTGGCAACAAACTACCATTTTCAGTTTGTTCATTTTTGCGATGGGATTGTTGGTTTACGGAGTGAATGTCTGGGGTTGGTACATTATTGAATTATCGGGTTTATTCCTAACTCTTGGCGTTTTGAGTGCCTTAATTGGCGGTTTAAAAGCGAATGAAGCCGTATCCGCTTTTCAGCGAGGCATGAGCGATGTGCTGGGAGCGGTATTAGTAATTGCACTTTCCAAATCCATTCTTATCATTTTAACAGAAGCCAATACAATTGACACCTTACTCCATTATTTATCGGGATTGATTAACGAACTAAACCCGATTGTTTCCGGTAATTTAATGTTAGTGGTTCAGGCAATGATTAACATTTTTGTTCCGTCAGGAAGCGGGCAGGCGGCATTAACCATCCCGATTATGGCGCCATTGGGAGATTTAATCGGTTTAACGCGCCAGACTGTAGTACTAATTTATCAGTTGGGCGACGGCATTAATAATTTGATTATTCCTACTTCAGGGGTTACCATGGGCGTATTAGGAATGGCTAAAATCCAGTGGGATGATTGGGCAAAGTGGTTATTCCCAAAACTACTGGTTCTGTATGTTGTGGGTATAATTTTCATTACTTTGGCGATTGTAATTGGGTATGCATAATTCACAAAATGAGCACTACAAGCATAGAACATATTGAAGCCAGAATTGCCGATCATTATAAGTCTCTGACCAGAAATCAGCGAAAAGTGGCAGACTATATTCTTAATAATATGAATGAAGTGGCTTTTCTTTCCGTGATAGAATTAGGCGGAAAATGCGGTGCTTCAAAAGCTACTGTTGTTCGCTTAACACAGCGCTTAGGCTACGATGGCTATGTTGAGTTTAAAGCTGAATTGCAGGATGCAATCCAATCCAAGTTTAGTTTACTTGAACAAGTTCCAGCCATTCCGACAAGTGGAAATTCATTGGTTGATGTTGCTCAAAAAGAAGTGAAACACATTAATCAAACCATTGAGTCTATCACTCCGGAAGTGTTGGCCTCAGTTGTGAAAAGTCTGAATCAAGCAGAAACTATATTCACATTCGGGCAAGGTGGTTCTGCATTAATCAGTCAGCTTTTTGCGTATTTATTGAATCAAATTGCGATGAATGCCCGCAGTTTAGTAAGTACACATTTAAGTGTGGAGCAGCAAATTGTAAATGCATCTTCTAAAGATGTTCTTGTAGTGTTTTCATTTCCGCCGTATTCAAAATCGACTATCGAAAATGCAAAATTAGCATCTGAAAAAGGGATAAAAGTCCTGGCTTTTACAGATTCCAGAACCTCGCCGATTTACCATCATGCGAATCAATGTTTGTTTATTAGAGGCGAAAAAACGGCGTATTCGAACTCATTTGCGGCTTTGTCTGTTACGATGAATGCTTTAGTAGTTGAGTTAATGGCAGTAAATAAAGAGAAGTCGATGAGGCATTTAAAAAATGTTCACGATTTGATGATAACCACCAAACATTATCAGGATTGAGATCATCGACATGAGTTCAGAATTGTTTCATCAAGCAAAAGAGCAACTTCGAAAATATTGGGGATTCGATGCATTTCGTCCGGGGCAAGATGAGGTGGTGAAAAGTGTCTTATCAAAAAAAGATACCTTGGTTTTATTTCCGACAGGCGGTGGAAAATCCCTTTGTTTTCAGGTTCCTGCTTTAGTTTGGCCGGGTTTAACCTTAGTGATTTCTCCTTTAGTTGCATTGATGGAAGATCAGGTTGATGCCCTAAAAAAAAGGGGGATATCGGCTACATACATCAATAGTACGTTATCGCGATTTGAAATTGACCAGCGTTTAATCAACGCAAGAAACGGTTTGTATAAACTCATTTATGTTGCGCCGGAGCGACTTGGAAGCGAAGTTTTTCAAGGTGAATTATTGAATTTGCCGCTTTCTATGGTTGCTATTGATGAAGCACATTGTATTTCTGAATGGGGACATCGTTTTCGACCATCTTATAAAAAAATAAAAGAATATTTGCGTCCGATTGAGCAACAAGTGGCTTGGATTGCGCTCACTGCAACGGCAACACCGCAAGTAAAACAAGACATCATTGAAAGTTTAGAACTCAAAGAACCAACAATTATTTCAAAAGGATATGTTCGCGATAATTTGGGATATAGAGTTGAAAACGAGGAAAATAAACCACGTCGACTGAAAGAGTTATTGCTTCGCGCAAAAGGTAAAGGTGCCGGACTTATTTATGGTTCAACGCGAAAATCCTGTGAAACGCTTTCTGAATTAATTGAGTCGGTAGGCATTAAAAGTGAACCGTATCATGCAGGATTATCACCCGAAGATAGAACACGCATTCAGAAAGAATGGATACAAGGAAAAACGCCTTGGGTGGCTGTTACGAATGCATTTGGAATGGGGATTGATAAGCCGGATTGCCGTTTTGTATTTCACCAATCGCCGCCTTCCAGTTTAGAAGCGTATTATCAGGAAGCGGGAAGAGCAGGAAGAGACGGAGAGCAAAGTTATCCGATTTTATTGTATGCTGAGTCTGATTTTACACGCTTACAGGATTTTTTTAATACGAGTTACCCACAGTTTGAGCAATTAAATACGGTATATCAGATTTCGGCTGATATTGCTCAACTTGGACTCGGTGAGTTTTCAGAACAATCAACCATTATTGATATTCAGCAAATTGTGAAACGAAGTGGGATTGATTCTTCAACGGTACAAAATGCATTGGATTTGTTGACTCAGTTTGATTCTGTGCACAGTGAAGCGGTATCAGATAAAGTATTGATGCTCAAGTTCAACTGGTCGTTTGCAACTATTGATGATTACATCAGGCAAACATCAAACACAGAGAAAAAAGAGTTTTTAGAAACCTTGATGCGTTCATTTCCTTTATCAGCAGAATATCAATTTGAAGAAGCAGAATTAAGTTATATAACCGGAAGACTTCGAAAAACGGCTCAAGTTGTGAAAAAAGGATTGTATTTATTGCAGCAAGAGGGTGTTTTGGAATTCAAGAATTTTGATAAACAGCTCTTGATACGATTTTTAGATGCGCGTTCTGCAAAAGTGCCCATCAATAAGAAAGAATATGAGGCTTACAGAGATGTGCAATTCGAAAAGCTGAAACAAGTGGAAAACTATTGTAAAACAAGCGATTGCAGGAATTCATTTTTTAGCGCTTATTTTGGTGAAGTGCTGAAAAATTACCGTTGTGAGGTATGCGATAATTGTTTGAAAACGAAAAGCCATTAATTTTATGTGAATCTGTTAAGGATTGTTGTAAATCAGCGTGTTATTCATTATTGTTTCTGCCATTAGGTAAGTGTCTGAAAAAAAGGTTAGCAGGTAAAAAATGAAAAAAATTGTCGTAGCAGACGATTCAAATCTTATCCGGATGAAGTTGAAAAAACATCTGATGGACGAATTCGAGGTGGTTGAAGCCATTAACGGCAGAGACGCTTTAGTTAAAATTAAAGTTGAACAGCCCGATATCGTTCTATCCGATTTATTGATGCCGGAAATGGACGGGTTCGAATTACTAAGAAGAATTCAATTAGATGAATTAAATGTACCTGTAGTTATTCTTACCGCAGATATTCAGGTTGAAACCAACCAAAAATGTACAGACTTAGGTGCATACAGAGTGTTAAACAAGCCGCCGAACAGAGACGAATTGTTACTAACATTAAATGAAGCCCTTTCAGCTAATACAAACGCCTGATGATTTTAAACGAAGAACAATTAGATGCTCTTACAGAAATTATCAACATTGGAGTTGGTAAAGCAGCAAATACGTTAAATGAATTAACTGAATCTCATATTATTCTGCGAGTACCCAATATTGAGTTGTATGAAATCAACGAAATGGAAAAAGTACAAGCCCGATATGGTGTGAATAATGTGGCTGCAGTTATTCAAGGTTTCCATGGTAAATATGATGGTAGAGCGGCTCTGATTTTTCCGCCGGAGTCGGCACTAGATTTGGTTACCGGAGTAACCGGAGAAGAACCGGAAGATGATGATTTAGACGCAATTCAAGCCGGTACATTATCTGAAATCGGTAATATTGTAATTAACGCGCTCATCGGGACTATTGCAAATTTATTGGATGATCACCTCGATTTCGAACTTTCTGAATACATGCTGGATTCTATTCCGAACTTATTTGTGAAAGAAAAAATCCAAAATCCGAATTCCTTAATGCTCATCTCAGAAGTGCAATTCGTTATTGAGAAAATGAATATTAACGGACA
>SBGQ01000003.1 GCA_006226965.1 bacterium
CAACAAACATCTTTTACCACTTTTTCCAGCAATAGTCTCCCCCATATCAATTTAGGATTTTACGATAAATATTTATGGAATGGTCAGGTTGAAGGAACACTTGAAGATATAATGTTGTTTGAAGTTGATTTCTTTTTTCAAACAAACTTAGATCTACTAAGAGAAGATGATGAATATCCTAATTTGTTTTTTAGAGCATTTGGTTCAACGGAAATCACATCAAAAAAAACGGCGTATGCACTCGCGCAATTTTTAAGGACTGTGAATTCGTTCGAGTCCAGATATGATTTGCAACTTCAAGGTCTTGCAACGATGACCCCTGAAGAATGGGATGGATTTGATATTTTTTATACGGAAAGAGGCGACTGCTTTCATTGCCACAGCGGTGTATTATTCACAGACAATCTGTTTCACAATAATGGTCTGGATATAAATCCATCTCTTGGGAGGAGCGAGGTTACATTTAATCCTTCAGATGTAGGGAAGTACAAAACACCAACACTGAAGAATATTGAATATACAGGACCTTACATGCACGATGGTAGATTTCAATCTCTTGAAGAAGTGGTGGAGTTTTATTCAACTGGTTTAAACTGGTCATCTACTATTGACCCACTTATGATAAATGTTGGCTCAGGTGGTGTAAATTTAACGTCAGAAGAGAAAAACAACCTAGTGTTATTTCTTAAAACTCTTTCCGATGTTGAATTTCTTAACAATAGCAATCTTTCAAATCCTAACTAGACAAACACGTGGACAAGTCAACCTTTTTTATGTTGTTTTTCGTATTCTCGATATTTTTAATTGTTTTTTATTCTTGTTCCGAACACAGCGATTATGTATCTCCATTAAAAGCGAAATGGGAAAAGGCAATTCCTTATCAAAATCCTCCACACGGATTATCCTCAATTAGCGCTGAAAGTTGTGGAAGTTGTCATCAAAATCACTATAACGAGTGGAAGAGATCAACTCATCGATTTGCTTGGTTAGATCACAATTTCAAGCAGAAATTAAAAAAGACAACAGTCCATTCTTATGTCTGAATTGTCATATTCCATTGCAAAATCAACAAGAAGAACTAGTACATGGATTGATAAATGATAATATTTATACACCGAAAACGACTAAGAATTTAAATTATGATAAATCTTTGCAATTAGAGGGTATTACATGTGCGGTTTGTCATGTAAGAGACGAACAAATTATAGGTCCCACTGGCACAAAAAAAGCGCCTCACTCAACGAAAAAGGATTCCGAATTTTTATCAGAGAGATTATGTATTTCTTGTCACAACGCGAGTGCAATTATCACTGAAGAACTAGTTTGTAGCTTCGAAACTGGTGATGAATGGGTAGCGTATTCAAAAGTAAATGGAAAAACGTGCATAGATTGTCACATGGTTGTAACCAACAGAGAGATAGTCACGGGGTATTCAACGAGAGAAAGTAGATTCCATACTTTTTCAGGCTCAGGAATTCCTAAAACATCAACTCATGAACCTCAAGCATTAAATGGACTTTCGATAAAAATGAATCCTTCCAAGAACAGACTGCGGACAAGTGAATTATATCGAGCAGAGTTGACTTTAAGAAATGAGTATGCTGGACATAAAGTGCCCACAGGAGATCCTGAAAGATTCATTGAAATTATTTGTGAATTACAAGACGAAAATCACAAAATAATTGGTTCTAAGCGCGATACTATAGGTGAAAAGTGGAAATGGTATCCAAATGCTCAAAAACTAAATGAAAATAATTTGAAGCCATTACAGCAACATGTGACTACGTTCGATTATGTTTTTAAAGATCCAGGCGTGTATAAATTGACGTTTACCGTACTGAAACACAGACTTGACAAAAAATCTGCGCATTACAACAAATTGGACGAATCTTACCCTCTGTTCATAGAGATTTATAATGAATCTAGTAGTATTGAAGTAAAGTAGAAATAACTAAATAGGAAGTACTAGCACATATGCCTAAACCATCTATTCATGAAAAAAGAGAATGCGTCGACTTTGTCGACGCATTCTTGATTTTAACCACATTTACTATGCCCGCAACTTTTACATTTTAGGCAGCCTTCCTCATATATAAGGCCATCAGGATCATTGCATGCTGGACACAAATGATCGGGAGCAAGCGTTCCGTCCGCAATATACTTTTTTAGTGCTCTTGCAACTCCGTTTTTCCAGGTATTAATATTGTCGTGATGCAAATCCAGATTTGTAACCAAGTCAACAACATAAGGAAGTGGCATTCCATGTCTTAATACACTCGAAATTAGCTTTGCGTAATTCCAGCATTCTTTGTCAAAGGAACGTGACAACCCTTGGATAGTGACCTTGTATGCTTCTTTGTCACAATACTGAAAATCGTATCTGGACTTACCGCTTTCGGATTTATTTTTGAGAATAAATCCCTTTTCTACGAACGTGGGAAGATAAAATGAATCTTCTGCTCTACCGGTAAAGATTTCATATGGCCGATCATTTAATAAACCAACAACTGCAATCCACTTTTCATGGTTATTATTGAATCTAATAACTTCAGCTTCAAGAATATCAGGACGTTTAGGAGGTTTAGTGTCCAATATTTCAGAATGAGTAGCTTGTGCATCTTCTTTACTGACGATTACTCCTGATCTTGATCCATCCCGATATACTGTTATTCCTTTTAATCCTTGTAACCAGGATTCAAGATAAATATCACTAACCCTTTCTTTTGATACGTCATTTGGAAGATTTATCGTAGAACTAATGGAGTGTGTCACGTACTTTTGGACAATGGACTGTATTTTTATTCGTTGATGCCAATCAATTTCAGGTGCGGTAGCTCCAGCGTACGGACTTTCAGCAATGGTCTTCTCTGGATAGAGATCCATCCATTTTTTTAATCCAGGATGATAAACATCGAATTCCTGCCATTTATCCCCCATATCATCAACAAAATCTACTTTATCATTTTCGTCTGTAATTTTTCGTCTTCGTGTGTAATGAGTCATGAAAACAGGCTCGATTCCTGAAGAAGTTTGAGCGAGTATACTCAAACTACCAGTGGGAGCAACGGTACTAATCGAAATATTTCTTCTGCCGTGATACATCATTCTTTGATAAATTTCGGGAAATTCCTCTTCAAGCATTTGAATAAATTCAGATGTTTTTTCAATTTCTGGGTCGAAAATGTCAAAGTTGCCTCGCTCTATAGCCAAATCGATAGAACTTTCGAATTCAGCTTTGCACTTTTCACGCATTATCTTTTCGATCTCGGCTATCGCATCATCTGAGTCGAACTTTAAGTTTAATGCTGCTATTGTGTCTGCCAGAGCGGTAAAGCCTAAACCAGTTCTTCTGCCCTTGACCCCGGTTTCTCTTAGTAGTTGCCATGTTTCAATTTCATTCTGTTTTACATCATCAGGCTCGGGATCAGTTTTAACCTTATCTAAAATTTTATCGATCGACTCTAATTCTAAATCGACAAGATCATCCATTAATCGTTGAGCTTCATAAGTTACTTCATAAAACCTTTCAAAATTAAATGTCGCATCTTGAGAATAGGGCTCGTCGACAAAACTCAATAGGTTTATAGCGATTAGTCGACAACTATCTCCACCTTGCATCGCAATTTCAGAACATGGATTTGTCGAAGTATTTTTAAATCCAGGGTAAACTGAAGATGTTGAGTAGTGATGTTGCCGGTCCCAAAAGATAAGACCTGGTTCTGCAGTGTTATGAGCACAATCGATGATCGTTTGCCACAATTCTTTTGCTTGAATAGTTTTTGTATAAATTGGTTCATGAGAATCAATAGGCCATCGATGAGTATATGAACCGTCTTTTTGCACGGCTTCCATGAATTCATCTGACAGTCTTACCGAAATATTTGCACCGGTTACTTTAGAAAGGTCTTGCTTTACTGTAACAAAATCCTCTATATCAGGATGAGCAATATCCATAGTTAACATTAAAGCACCTCTTCTACCATTTTGTGCTACTTCACGCGTAGTGTTAGAGAATCTATGCATAAATGACACAGCGCCAGAAGTTGTTCCTGCGGCATTTTCAACAACAGAATCTGCAGGTCGCAATGATGACAAGTCAATACCAACCCCACATCGTCTTTTGAATAGTTGAGCTAATTGTTGATCTGTTTTAAAAATACCACCATACGAGTCTTCAATTTCAGGCATCACAACACAATTTGACAATGATGAAAGCATGTGGTCATTTCCAAGTCCGGACATAACACTCCCCTGGGGAATTACATATTTAAAGTCTTTAAACAGATTGTAAATCGCTTCATTAGTTAATTTCTTTCTATTTCGTCCATATTCTGAAAGATGCTCCTTATCATAATCGAATGAATTTGCCATGAATTTATCTTCCATACGACTAAATTCCTTAGCCATTCTTCTATGCATTTGATCTGGAGATAATTCAAGATATTCACCGGCTTTATTTTTCATGGCGTACTTATTCATCCATGTTGTAGCGGCTAATTCATCTCCTTTAAAATACTTCAAGCTATTTTGAAGTACCTCTTCAGCTGAAAATACTGGGGATTTGTCTTTTGCGTCAGAATTTTTTTTATCTGCTATCATAACTTCTTTAATTAATAATGGTAGCTACTAATTAAATTCAAATTCTATCCTGTTTCCTGAGTTTTTTCTCCATAGAATACACAATCTGCTGTGTAATCAATCGACTGTATGATATATATCAATATTCAAATCATCAAATGCCATAATTTTATAGTTTAATTGGTTGTCTACTAGAAATGCAAATTCGGACGTCATACTCGCATAAAAGTGAAATCGTATTTCGATGGTTGATTCTTGGATGTATTTTAATTGCAGTAATACTTGTCGTTGGGGGAGTCACTAGATTAACCCAATCAGGTTTGTCCATGGTTAAATGGGAACCAATAATAGGCGCAATACCTCCACTAAATGATCAAGAATGGGAAAACTCCTTTCAACTATATAAACAAACACCAGAATTTAACACTTACAACAGTGATTTTTCAATTTCAGACTATAAGCGAATTTTCTTTTGGGAATACCTTCATAGATTAATTGGCAGAGTTGTTGGCTTAGTGTTCATTATTCCAGCAATTTATTTTTGGATAAACGGCTACTTTGATTCGCATTTAAAGCGCAGAGTTTTAATTATTTTTTGTTGGGGGCTTTTTCAAGGAGTCCTGGGATGGTTTATGGTTAAAAGTGGCCTAAAAGATGTGCCTCATGTTAGTCATATCCGATTGGCAGCGCATTTTGTCACAGCCGTAACACTTATTTTGTTTATTTATCATTGCGCTCTGAATTTGAAATATGAGACTAGTTCTGCTCATTTAAAATTGAAAAAACACATAATTATTTTGCTCTCTCTTCTTTTTTTGCAAATGATATATGGAGCATTTGTTTCTGGTTTAAAGGCAGGATTAATGTATAACTCGTTTCCAAAAATGAATAATTCATGGTTGCCGACTGAATTGTTGATGATTTTGAATAGGGAAGGATTTGATTCAGTTATTATGAACTCTGGATGGGTTCAATTTATTCATCGCTGGTTACCAATTGGCATATTTATCTATTTTATTTTGATTCTGCGTAGTTCTAGAAAATGGAATCTCGGTAGAATTCAAAAGTTTGGATTAGAACTAATTTTAGTGTTGTTTATTATTCAGATTCTTCTCGGAATATCAACACTTATTTTGGCAGTTCCTATCGTTCTTGGTGTTGTTCACCAACTAATGGCACTTATTTTAATATTAGCGGTTACTTTTAGTTTATTCACTTCAAGAATGAAACAAAATTATGATTGAAATATTTAAAGAATTTGTTTTTGATGCGGCACATTGGCTGCCAAATGTTCCTGAGGGTCACAAATGCAAACAACTTCATGGACATACATATCATTTAAAAATTGTCCTTAGAAATGAAATTTGTGAGCCTGAAGGTTGGGTGTCAGATTTTGGCGAGATAAAAGCGATTGTAAACGATGTTATGAAATTAGTTGACCACAAACTAATAAACGAAGTTGAGGGTCTTGAAAATCCAACGTGTGAAATTTTTTGCATATGGTGGTATAACAAACTGAATTCGGCGTTACCGGCATTAATACGAGTTGAGCTTCGAGAAACACCAACATCAGGATCAATTTACCAACCTACGAAATTGATATGATTGCGAAGAGCAGGTTTATTCCAATGATAAAACCAAGAACTATTGGAAACAACAGCAGAATTTTTTGATATGTAGATTTACTATGCAAGTTTCTTGAAATGAATACCACCAGAAAAGCAAATCCAATGTAGAAAATAAATGTTGTGATGATTAAAAAGTGGTTCATGATACAATAGTTTTAATCCCGAGTTTTCTTACCTTTTTTGCGATGTCTTCTAATTTTTTCAATTCTACTGCCTTTAAGGTTAATATAGGAGTGTCCCTGTTAATTGAATAAATATATACTTCATCCGGCTTTATCAATGAAATCCATTTCAACCATAAATCCACATTTTCTTCGGTCGTATTACTAATGTCCACATCATTAACAGTACCCTCTATAAACATTGATTGAATTTTAATATTTGTTTTCAGTTTCATCAACCCAAAGACTAACTTGTCTATTCCAAAACTAGAGAGTGGCTTGTTTATTTCTCTTATCAACTCATCACTCCCTGCATCTAGTTTAACCAAGATATGGTCGATACTTTCAAACGCTTTTTGAACGGAGGCTTTGTTGAGAGTTGTTCCATTGGTAAGTAGAACGATGTCGGAACTTGGACTATAGTTATCACGAAGTGATTTCACTTTTTTCGCAATGGTCAAAAATCTTGGATGTAAGGTAGGTTCTCCATTACCAGCATATGTTATTGCATTGATTGTTTCATTATCACTAGATGATAGTACCCGTTCTAATTGATTAAAAAGCTCACCAGTATCACAGAACTTTTCTTTTGCCATCCGAGATTTGTTGGAGAAACCGCATTCGCAGTAAACACAATCGAAATTACAGACTTTAATATCTGTAGATAGAAGATTTATTCCTAAAGAATTACCTAGTCTTCTACTTTTAATTGGACCAAATACGATTTTATCAAATAGAAACGTTCCCATTTAATTCTGCTTTAAGTGAAATGGATTGCTTTACTTTCTTGATTATTAAGATTGAAATGACAACCATAATTTGAGTGTTGTCGCATTGCAGCTTCAGTTATAAATTTTGCGGTCTTTACCCTACTTCTTAATTCATGCATTTTAAGTGATGTAGGGTGGGGATATGATTCTTCGATAATCTTTTCGATTTGCTCCAGTCTTTTAAAGGAGTGATGTAGACCATTATTAGTTCTTACTATACCGACCTCATTTGTTAAAATATCTTGTAGCTCTAGATTTAGTTTCTCAAACTGAGCATCTCCATTTAAGGAATAACTTGTGGGCCTCGTTGCACTAGTAATAACTGGAATTCGGGCATTTGGCAAAGATGATAATTGAATAGCAATTTGTTTAGATACAATTAATGCCTCTAACAATGAGTTGGAGGCCAAACGATTTGCACCATGTAATGTCGTACAGGCACA
>SBGQ01000032.1 GCA_006226965.1 bacterium
GGAAAATAAATTTCATAAATAAGAACGGCTAAATTGGTAAGTAATCGCAAAAAATACCGCTGGTTCTTACCTTCAATTAAAATGGTAAATGGCTGACCTTTCTCAACTAAAACAAAAAGTTGATTCTGTGATTTCATGGATGCTTGCTCTGCTGATGGCATCGATGGTTCTTAATGTTTTATGGCAGGTGTTTAGTCGTTATGTGTTAAGTTCGCCAAGTTCGTTTAGTGATGAGCTTGCTCGTTTTTTATTAATCTGGCTGGGAACCTTAGGCGCTGCTTATGTTGCCGGATTAGACAAACATTTAGCGATAGATTTGCTCGTAAATTCTCTAGTTGGTCGTTCAAAAGTTCGACTACAGCAAAGTATACATGCTATAATTGGTCTATTCGGTTTGTTTGCAATGGGTTTTGGTGGTGTAAATTTGGTTTTGTTGAGTCATAAACTCGGTCAGGTTTCACCTGCTTTGGGGCTTCCTTTAAGCGTTGTTTATATCGTTATCCCGATTTCAGGATTATTGATAGTGTTTTATTCCATTGTGAGTCTCTTAAACACGAAAGCGGCGGTGAATTAATGGAATTTGTAGATGTATTTATTCTGCTAATTTCTTTTGTCGTATTACTTGTTTTGGGTGTTCCGATTGCTTTCAGTATTGGTGTTTCTGCCTTATTAACCATGTTTTTTAGTATGGATTCCATTCCTGCTGCTACAACTATTGCACAGAGAATGGCAACAGGGCTCGATTCGTTTGGCTTATTAGCCATTCCGTTTTTTATACTTGCCGGACAAATGATGAACTCCGGCGGAATTGCCTCCAGATTAATTCGGTTTGCAAAAGCATTAGTCGGAATGATGCCCGGCGGACTCGCATTTGTGAACATTATTTCAAGTATGTTTTTCGGCGCAATTTCGGGTTCAGCAGTTGCCGCAGCATCTGCAATCGGTGGAATAATGACTCCGAAAATGCGCGAAGAAGGCTACGATGACTCGTATTCGGCAGCGGTGAATATCACTTCGGCTACAACCGGACTTATTATTCCGCCATCAAACATTTTAATTGTGTATTCGCTGGCAAGCGGCGGCGCATCTATTGCGGCCTTGTTTTTAGCAGGTTATTTGCCGGGAATTTTGATGGGTGCTTTGCTCATGTTTGTAGCCGCGGTTATTGCCATGCGAAAAAAATACCCTACCGAACCTTTTGTGGGATTAACAGAAGTTGGGGCGGCGTTTTTGGATGCATTACCTTCAATTTTGCTTCTGGTAATAGTAATGGGCGGGATAATTGGCGGAGTATTTACTGCAACAGAAGCTTCAGCAATTGCCGTTTTATACACGTTTGTGCTTTCGTTTTTTATCTATCGAGAGATTCCCTTGTCAAAATTAAAAACGATTTTGGTGGATTCATCGGTAACAACATCTATTGTAACCTTACTTATTGGAACGTCGATGAGTATTTCTTGGGTGATGAGTTACCAAAATATCCCGCAAATGGTAAGCGAAGCACTCTTGGGGCTTTCCAATAACGTTGTGGTTGTGCTTATCATCATAAATTTACTTTTGTTGATAGTCGGAACGTTTATGGATATGACCCCGGCTGTTCTCATTTTTACACCCATATTTTTACCCGTTGTTACTGCATTGGGAATAGATCCGATTCACTTCGGAATTATTATGGTGATGAATTTATGCGTCGGACTTACAACTCCGCCGGTTGGTTCGGTTTTATTTGTGGGGTGTGGAGTAGCAAATGTGCCCATTACAAAAGTAATCCGACCATTATTGCCATTTTATGCCGCAATGATAGCTGCTTTGATTTTTACAATTGCTGTTCCGGAACTAAGTTTATGGCTGCCAAAACTGTTTGGATATTAACATGAAAAAATGGATTCATATTCATCCTGATGACTCAGTACTGATTGCATTAGATACTCTTGAAAAGGGTTTTGTGATTCATGAATGGGATTTGATCTTACAACAAGATGTTCCAAGGGGACACAAAATTGCACTTAAATCACATGCTGTAAACGAATGCGTAATTCGTTATGGTTTTCCTATCGGAAATGCTTCGGTTTCAATTGGAAAAGGAGAGTGGATTCATTCTCATAATTTAAGGACAGGATTAAGCGGAACTCTGGAATATTCGTATCAACCTGTAGTAAAAAATCAGTCTAAAACAGAATTAAATGAGTTTGATTATTTCCTTGGCTACCGAAGAGAAAACGGGCGCGTGGGAACAAGAAATGAAATTTGGATTGTAAATACCGTAGGATGTGTGAACCGCTCAGCTGAGTTAATTGCTGCAGAATGTAACCGCCGTTTTGCCGGACTTGTTGACGGTTTCCACACCTTTTCTCACCCGTATGGCTGCTCACAACTTGGAGATGATTTACACTACACGCAAAAAGTTTTAGCAGGCCTGATTCGGAACCCCAATGCAGGCGGTGTTCTTGTTTTGGGACTCGGTTGTGAAAACAATCGAATGAATGATTTGCTGAATTTAGTTCCGGATGTGAATCCTGCTCGTATTCGTTCTTTTTATTCGCAATCTGTCGGCGATGAGATTGAAGAGGGTGTTGAGCAAATCGAACTCCTATTGGAAACGGTAAAGCTCGATAAACGTGAGCGAGTTCCTGCGTCAGAATTGATTTTAGGTATGAAATGCGGTGGCTCTGACGGACTTTCAGGGATAACGGCAAACCCTTTAGTCGGACGAATTAGTGATTATCTCACGAATATTGGCGGAACATCCATCATAACAGAAGTGCCCGAAATGTTCGGAGCAGAACAAGTGATAATGAACCGCGCCGAAACAAAAGAGGTGTTCACAGCAACGGTTTCGTTAATCAACGGGTTTAAAGAATATTTTTTAAGACACAATCAGCCTGTGTATGAAAATCCATCTCCGGGAAATAAAGACGGCGGAATTACCACACTTGAGGAAAAGTCATTAGGTGCCATTCAAAAAGGTGGTCAAGCAATGGTAACTCAAGTGAAAAATTATGGAGAGGAAGTACAAAAAGGCGGACTTGCTTTGGTTCAGGCTCCTGGGAATGACGGCGTTTCCTGCACGGCGGAAGTTGTAGCTGGCGCGAACATGTTATTGTTTACAACCGGAAGAGGTACGCCGTTAGGCTTTCCCGTGCCGACAATCAAGATTTCGACGAATACAGAGATCTTCGAAAAGAAACCGAATTGGATAGATTTCAACGCCGGAGAAATCGCAAAAGGAACAGAAAGTTTTGATGAAGCTGAAAGCCGTTTGTGGAAATACATTCTTCAATTGGCGTCCGGCGAGATTCAAACGAAAAATGAGAAGAACGGATATCGTGAAATAGCAATCTGGAAAGAGGGCGTTACGTTATGATAATTCAAATGATGTGTTGTATTTGTGAAAATATATGAGGATTGAATATGATAAATTCTGAATCAGTTGTATTGAATTTACCAACTTTAAATAAGTCCATTTTTGAAAAAAAAGAAAGACCGGAACGAATTCTCATGTTCGGGACTGGTGGGTTTTTAAGGGGATTTGCATCAACATTTGTTGATGAAGCTAATGAACGTGGTGATTTTGACGGTTCAATCGTAATGGTGCAATCAACGAATTCAACAAGAGCCAAGCGATTAAATGAACAAGACGGTCTGTTTACGTTAATGGTAAAGGCCTTTGAGAAAGGGGCTTTAATTGAGGAAAATAAAGTCATACAATCGGTCAGTAGAGCCATAATTGCATCGGAACAATGGGATAACTTGGTTGAAGTAGCACTAAGCCCTCGTGTGGAGTGGGTGATTTCAAACACTACGGAAAAAGGGTTGACGATTTTCGGAGAAAATGAAGATGATTTAGTCGTTCCGAAAACCTTTCCGGGCAAGTTGTGCAGCTTGATGTATCAGCGGTATAAAGCTGGTTTAGATGGATGGATTATACTTCCATGCGAACTGCTTACTCAAAACGGTCAGGTTTTACATAGCTTAATTGTTGAAATTGCTAAAAAGTGGAATTATGAACAACGCTTTTTTGAATGGTTGGAAATGAAAAACCAATTTTGTTCGTCTTTAGTTGATAGAATTATTCCCGGCGATCCTAATTCTGATGAGCAAGAAGGTTTTGAAAAAGAACTAGGGTATAAGGATGACTTAATTACAGTTTCAGAAAAATATCGTTTATGGGCAATTGAAGGAAATCCGGATTTATATAAACGTTTGCCTTTTGTTCACCATGAAGCATCCATAATCGTTAAGCCGGATATTAGCTTATATGCGGTTCGTAAATTGAGATTATTGAACGCAACGCATACCATATTTGTGCCTTATATGATTTTACAAGGCATGGAAATTGTTGCTGAAGTAATGCAGGATGCAGACGCCGAAAAAATGATAAAATCTATTCTATTTGATGAATCCGGTAAGGTATTGAGTATACCGGAGCAGGAAATTTCTCAGTTTGCAAACGAAGTTTTAGATCGATTTAGAAATCCGTTTTTAAAACATGAATTGTCTCAGATTGCATTTCAAAGTACTTCGAAATGGATGAATAGAGTGTATCCTCTAGTTCAAGCTTATGTTGATAAATTTGGTGAACTGCCGCCAATGATTGTTCGTGGTTTCGCAGGTTTATTGCGGTATAATTATGCGAAATATCCTAACGAAAAGATGAACGGAGAGTTTAAAGGTAAACGTTATGTAATAGCAGATGAGGCGTTTCCAAAGTATCAATCGTTTTGGAACGACTATCTTCATCACAATAAACTGAATGCCTTGTCTTTGTTTTTATCTGATACTTCGGTTTGGAATGAGAATTTGACCCATTTGCCGGGTTTTGTTCACGCCGTCGCATCAGAATTAGAATTGTTGATGAAAGCATAACTATGTTCGCTATTCTGTTTTTTATACTCGCACAAGTAAATCCCATTGTTTTCTTTTTAGGCGGACAGTCTAATATGGACGGAGATGCAAAAGTAGATTCCGCTCTGGTTCAATTGTATGAATTACCGGAAGGCGTTCATTTTTGGGAGAATGGGGAAAAACTTACTAATCCTGCTGAAAACAGGAGAATTGGCCCGGAATACAGTGTAGCTACAGAACTCAAGAAAATCTACCCGAACAGAGAAATCTGGCTGATAAAACGAGCACTTGGCGGTGTAAGTTTGTATGCATGGTCACCAAAATGGACAGCAGAAAAAGCAGATTCAACAAAAAATGCTTGGGCCGGACCTTTGTATAGTTTATTGATGAATGATTTCAAACTAATAAGTGAACATCAAGAAGTGGAATTAGGCGGAATGTTTTGGATGCAAGGCGAGCGAGATGCGAAGTATGAATTTGCAGCCAAAAACTATTTCAAAAACGTATATGAGTTGGTAACTGAAATAAGAAAAGAAACAAAGCCCAATCTTCCCTTTGTTCTTGGTTTGGTAAATCCACCGCCAAAAGATCATTTGTATGTGCTGCAAGTTAGAAATGCTCAGCGGCAATTTGCAGAAGAAGGCATGAATGCGGGCTTGGTTCAAACCGATGATTTGTCTAAAAATAGCGATCAACTTCACTATTCGGTTGAAGGGCAAAAGGTGTTGGGTGAGCGGTTTGTTCAAGTGTTTGATTCATTAAATCATCAGTCATTACCGGATTGGAATGGCGAAGGAACGCCGGTTTCGTATTGGTCTGATGCAGACGAATCCTTGCAAAAAGCAATGATACACAAGGCTTCAGGTAAACGTCCATTAATAATGGTTATTCACACTTGGCGTGGAGACTGGAAACAATGGGAAGGTGCGGAATTCCTGAATTTAGCCAAAGAACGAAACTGGCATTTTATACATCCTGATAACCGAGGTGCAAATGATAAACCCGAAGCGGTTGGCTCCGAGATAGTTATGAAAGACATGGAATGGGCAGTTAGATACATGCAGACTATCGGTGATGTGGATACATCAAACATGCTGCTTTTGGGAATGTCGGGCGGTGGATTTGCTTCCTTGAATGCGGCGGCAAGAATTAAGTTGCCATGGAAAGCCGTTTCTGTTTGGGTTCCGATTAGTGATTTAGCCGTTTGGCACCAACAGTCTTTGGAGCGTAAAGAACCGTATGCTGATTTGTTAGAAAAAGCGACGGGCGGTAAACCCGGAGAAACGTTTGATATTCAGACTGAATACGAAATCAGATCGCCATTAACTTATTTAAAAGATTTTAAACCTGATTTCCCGATACATATACATGTCGGGATACATGATGGTCACACAGGTTCCGTTCCGGTATCACATAGTCTTTTGGCGTATAATGCATTATCGGAAGAAAGTGATCGCTTTACTGATGAGGAAATCAACTATATCACGCAAAAAGAATTGATTCCAAAAAGTCTAAAATCCTATCAAATAAAAAAAGAGAAATACGGAAAGTGGAATGTGCTTTTAAGACGAAATTCCGGGAATGTAACGCTTACTATTTTTGACGGAACACACAGTATAGATGTTCCGAGTGCGTACAAATGGTTGGATGAATGGGTTGATTGAAGATTAGCCTAAATAAAATAATATCTATACACTGGTAATGAAACATAAGAGAGTTTTCTGTTCGTAAAACTCTCTTTTCGCTTAGGCTATTTCAAATCAGATTAGATATCAATAGAAATCAGCTATTCAACCACTTTACTCAATAAATCTTTAATGTCACCAGGTGTTGACATAATCTTCGTAAATGTTACCATTTTTAGGTCAGGGAAAGATAACGCAATGCGATAACGACCGTGAAGCATGTGAACTTCATTATTCATCACCAAAATTTCATAAGGAAGAAAAGCCGTGTGTTTCGTGTTTCCAATATCGATGGTTGGCAGAAATTTCTCTTCACCTTTAGTGCCGGAAAGTGCGAACCCATAAAGTTTAATCTTTAATTCGGGAATAGAGACTTCATACACTTTTTGAACATTTTCTATGCTGGTTGAGATGTTATGGTCGATTTTTTTAATTGCATCCTCAAACGTTGGAAACGATTTTAACTCAATAGTATCGCCAAATTTAGGCATGCCAATCATATACTTATACGAGCGTAAATCGTTTTCATCAAGTCCTTTTTTTGATCCGAAAGGTTCATTTTTCGGAGTTCCGCAGTTATTCATTGCCGTTTTAAACTTTTCGTCAACTTTTTGATAAGCATCTTTTACCTGCTCAAATTTTTTTTGATAGTAAGCATTGCCCCAATATGCCGGAGTGGTGTAACTAATTGCAATTTGGTTATTTTCTTTAGTAAGACCCACTCTTAAAGCTAAGGCAAAGCCTGTTAAACCTCCGGTAGATTGTACGGCATTACGAAGCTCTTCGGACGTAACCACTATTAACCATCTGTTAGGGTCATTAGCCGGTTGATATTCTCCTATTAATTCAAATCCTGCATTTTTTAATTCTGATTGAACTAATGTGACAGTATTTTGCAGGGATTCTGTACTTACTGCACCGAGTGTATATGGCGATAATTTTTGTGCGTATGAAGGAAGAACTGTACTAAAAAGTACAAAGAGAGCTACAATTCGATGAGAGTGTGTCATAATTATACCCGTATTAAAA
>SBGQ01000079.1 GCA_006226965.1 bacterium
CGCTTCGCTATACACGTTTTTGAGAGATGCTCAGATTGCTGCTTTCGCAGCAATGACGGGGTAAATATTGTCATCTGGGAACTGGCAACCAAGCAAAAGTACGCTTCGCTATACACGTTTTCGAGAGATGCTCAGATTGCTGCTTTAGCAGTAATGACGGTGGCTTTTATGTCATGCCGTTGAAAAACGGCATCTGGGAACTGGCTCACAAGTACGCTTCGCTTTACACGTTTTTGAGAGATGACTAGATTGTTGCTTTCGCAGCAATGACTAAAAAAAAAATTGTATGAATAAAGTCAAAAACGAAAAATTGAGTTATCCAATTGAAATTCGAAATACAGCTAAGCCTGAGAGCATCAAATAAAAAGATAATTACCAAATCGGCAGTGAAATTTGTTGAAATACAAAAACTTTAACTTTGAATACTCGTGTTTTTTAATATACTTGGCGTGGTTAGTACTTTGAATTCAAGTACTTATGCAAGGGTTTAAAATTGTTATTTCAAATTCGGTATTTAGATGATAGCTCAACTTGTTGTTTTTCTTCTGGGTGTATTTCTTGCGAACAATCCTGCTATTCACACATTCTATCAAATAGAAGATGTATCGATTATTCCCAAAAAGGTTAAAGACGATATCGATAAGCTCGTTATAGACGCCGATCACCTGTTTAGTTCAAACCCCGATAAATCTTTTGAGCTTTCCACTTTAGCGCTAGAGAAATCAGTAATCATGAATTATAAAGAGGGAGAGGCGAGTGCCTATCTCATTTTATCGAAGGTAAAACACTTACAAGGCAAGTATGTTGAAGAACTCGAACTACTGATGAAGGCGCAAAAAATAGAAATTGAATTAAACGAAGCTCAGCGTCTGGTTCAGTTGTGGTTCAACTTGGGAAGGGCTTTGTATTCAAGCAAAAATATAGCTGAATCCAAAGTGATGTATGCGAAAGCATATCAAGCACTTAAAAGCATGAACGATTCTACGTATATCGCCGAATATTATAGTCAGATGGGGAGTATTTATTTAGATGAATCGGTGATTGACAGCGCGGGAGTTTATTATCAAAAAGCCTTGAGTTTATACACAAAATTGAACCACAAAAGTGGTATTTCGACAATGTTAAATCGATTAGGAGATCTGCACCTAAAGCAAAAGAACTACGATAAAGCGTTAAGCTATTATCAACAGAATTTCGATTTGGTTCTTACTTTCGATAACAAGTACAACTTATGTGAATCGAATATAAACATGAGTAAGGTTCTTATTGAAATGGGGAATTATACCAGAGCAGAGCAATTTCTCAATAAAGCGAACGACATTGTGGATTTAATTGATTCGAATGAAATGCTTAAGGAGATTTTGTATGGGTATTATTCCATTAATTTGGCTAGAAAAAACTATGAAAAAGCCATTCTTTACTTAGAGAAGTTTTATGATACGCAACTTAAAATCAGTGAAGAAAACAGTAAAAGTAACCTCGCAAACTTACAATCAATCTATGATAAAGAGTCAGAGATTTACTCTGTTAAGTTAATTCAAAAAGAAAATGACGTTCTGGCTTGGCGTTTTAAACTCATTCTCATTGTTTTAATCTCAGTAATTATTCTGAGTATCATCGGATTTTTTGGGTATTGGCAGTTAAATAAAAAGAACAAGTTGGTTTTAGAAAAAGAAAGCGAATTAAAGTTTTCCAAAGACCGGGAAAAAGAACTGTCCGATAAAATGCTCCAACAGGAATTAGATTACAAACAGAAAGAATTGGTGACATTCACTCTTAGTTTAACACATAAAAACCAACTGATTGAAGATATTCGTGATGCGATAAAAGAAGTGTTAAGACAAACTGAGTCAAAATCGCGAATGGAGCTTACCAAAATCATAAAATTGATTGACCATAGCTTAAATATCAACGAAGATTGGGATCATTTTAAAACAGCATTTGAACAAGTACATCAATCCTTCTTTCAGGAACTGTCTGTTCGTTTCCCTGACTTGAATGCTAATGACCAACGTTTGTGTGCTCTCATCAGCTTAAATCTGAGCTTAAAAGAAGTGGGAGAAATTTTAGGTATTTCTTCTGATTCCGTTAAGATGGCAAGATACCGTTTACGTAAGAAAATGAACTTGAATTCAGAAGACAATTTGAATGACTTCTTATTTAAGCTAAAAAATGACGCTCTTAGCAGTTTTAACGCAAGTAATTGATAGACAAGAGATTCGTGAATTGAGTTACCTGTTGTAAACCGGTAAAAATCTGATTTTGTTAACCTTGTATATAGCTGTACTTCATGTATATAGCTCTACAAAACGCCTACCTTTGTTTCGAGTTAACAAATCATAGAAGCTTATGCTAAACCATCGCGAAATCCTTCTTATCAAAATGTCTTGGAGCTACATTGTTCCAATGTCAGATACCATCGGGTTTGAATTTTATTCCTATTTGTTTTCAAAGAATCCGGAGATTAAACGGCTTTTTGAAAACTCGATTCAAAATCAGTCCAAGAAATTGATGGACACGTTAACGTTTATTATTGTTAGCCTGATGCATCTTAATACTCTTGAAAATTACATCGAAGTAATCGCGATGAAACATCAGGCGTATCCGATACAAGAAGAGCATTACGATATGGTTGGCAATGCGTTAATTCATACGCTCAAAGTGAATTTAAAACAGACTTGGGATAAAGAGACAGAAGCGGCTTGGATAAAACTGTATAATAGGATTGCTGAAATCATGATTTCAACTTCAAAAAAGCATACAGTTTCACATCTGGCATCATGATAAGCATATTGAGCTTGTAGAAGTTTATTCTTCAGAAGTAGTATTTCAGACAGCCGATTTATTTAAAAATAAATAAATAAGTAACCGACTTGTAGAACATACAAGAGCGGGCAAAGACTGTTTGAGAGTCAAAAAGTAATAGAAAATTCTACGTACCAAAAACATTTCATAACAAACGATAATTAAATAAAAGGTCTATGTTAAAACGATTCGTACACGTTAGTACAATTTCACTATTGGGGATTTGGAGTACAGTTTCCGCTCAAGAAACAACATTTATTCAACCGACAAAAGAATGGAAAAGTGTTCAGGAAAGTGATAATTCCCCTAAAATTAATATTCATTCCAATGGTTTTGTTATTGGTGATATTAATGCAGACGGTTTAACGGATATTGCGTTTTCACAACGAACGAGAGATGCCAGAACAGATGATTTAAGTGATTATGCCTATCAGACAGTGATATTTTTAGGCGGAAACGAAAGCTTTACTCCCGATTTGGAATATTGGGGACGTTTAGTGCCGATTGGTGATATCAATAACGATGAATACGACGATTTTTTGCTCGAAACAGGTGAATTTACGTTTGATTTATACACCGGAAATGAGGAGTCTCCGCTACGATTCGAACAGCAATTTGAAATTCAGAATTTCACGGATTACGGTCAGTATAGCAGGGTGAATGTGATAAACCAAGACATTGACGAAGACGGTTATAATGATGTGATTATGGTGAATGCGATTACATCGTTTGTAATGATTAAAGGGAATGCAGACTTAAGCAATATTGCTATCTCTTATCATGATTTGGGTCAGGTTATAAATACTCCCATAATTCCAATACCAAGCGGAGAAAGTGGATTTCCTCGTTTTTTAACGATTAACACGGGAAATCAACTCGTTTTATTCAATTACATAGATGGGGCTTTCTCGATTGATGCGTTAATTGAAGCGGCATCGGCTTTGCCCTTATCAACCAATTTGTATAAAAACTATGTTACACTGGAAGATTTTGACGGGGATTCGCACAAGGATTTACTGGTATATACCGAAGATTTAAGTAAGCCCAAGAAGGCTGTCTTAACTTACAACAACAGTACTAAACTGTTTTTTAATACGCTATCTATCATACACACCGGTTTTTTACAGCCCATGGGAGATTTGAATCATGATGGGAAACTGGATTACATCGGGGCAAATGTTCAAACTAACAATGAATTGCATTTGTTTTACGGCGCAGGCAATTTGGAACAAGCCTTATTACTCGGAGAAAAATTGACTCAAATTCAGAATAGTAATATTTCAACGTATTGGTCTGAAACGTATTTGAGTAGAAGTCATATATTGCATGATGTTTCCGGTGATCATTTAGATGATTTTTATGTAACAAATTATAAGAGTGCAACTGAAATTACGCGTTTGAAAATTCACGGTAATGCTGACTCTTCAGTCCAAATAGAAGAAGATAGTATGGATAAAAGTTTCTATACATCAACCTATGGATCTGTTTATTCTGTCGGAGATATGAACGGCGACGGTATTCAGGATTTTGCAATGGCTAATAGAATGCTCGGGCAAATTCACATTTATTTCGGTGGGACTTATAAATCGGAACCAGATAAAATTATACAACTCAGTTATCACACCTATTCATTTTCACACGGCGATTTTAATGGCGACGGGTTTCAAGATATTGCATTTCAGAATATGACAAGCAGTGAGAATATGGGAATAGTTCTAGGCGGAATTTCCATATCAGAAACTCCGGATGTGGAAATAGCTATTCAATCGGGGCAATACTCCATTTCCGGCGTTGATTTTATTGGAGATATAAATGGTGACGGAAAAGACGATATCGCCATTGCCTATTACAATGGAAAAAACGCATCCAATTATTTGAAGTCATCAATCGGTTTGCTTTACGGGAGTACGACATTGCCGACAACTACCGATTTGATAATGGAAGATCAGGCATTTTATTCAGAAGCTTTTTTGGGTACAACAATGAAGTCTTTAGGTGATGTAAACCATGATGGCTTCGGTGATTTTGTTGTTTCAAATTATGCTAAAAAAAATCTGTATCAATGGTCGAATACAGGAGATATTCTCGTGTATTTGGGAAAAGAGTCGGGTTTAGATTATCCGCTTCAACGATTGTATGTAAAAGAAGACTCTGTTACTTGGTTCGGGCATTATATACAAGTCGGAGATTTTAATAACGATACAGTTACAGATATTTTAGCCGTTCAATTTAGAAGCTTAAAATCGACCGCATTCGCTTACGTATTTACCGGGAATGAAGACGGGATTTTTAATGAAACACCAATTTCAATCAGTTTGCCTTTAATTGATGGATTCGGACAGCCGAGCAAACAAACTCATACCGATTTTGGTTGGGGAAATGTTAATTCCTATGTGAAAGATTCCAGAACAAAAATAGTTGTTCAATCATTATTCGGTTCGCATGCACTTATTTTTGATGCTGAAGATTTAATGAACGGGGTTCAAAATCCGGAAAAGGTTCTAGTTGCAAAAAATACTTCTTCAAACCTCGGAGGCCTTTTTGGTTCGGCAATTGGTAAGTTCTTCGGAGACGATAAAAACTACATCATCTTAGCGCAGGAAAATGATAATAACGACGCATACCAAAGCTCAAGGGCATATGCTTATCCTTTAGATGAAGAAATAACGGCTACTGAAACGGCAAACTTCGATTTACCGGAAAGTGTACGTTTGTATCAGAATTATCCGAATCCGTTTAACCCTGTTACACAAATACAGTACGAGCTTACTCATCAATCAGTAGTTAGTATCGAAGTATTTAATATGCTCGGACAAAAAGTTGCTGTATTGGTTCATAATAAAGTGATGAGTGCCGGAAATCACAAAGTAAGCTTTAACGGTGAAGCATTGTCGTCAGGAATCTATATCTATCGTTTGCGTGCAAACGGGACATCTCTGACATCAAAAATGAGTTTAATCAAATAATCCGGAGGATTCTTGAGGCAGTCTGCCAAGGTTAATTGGTGTTTCCTTGGCGATTGCCTCTTGAAGTGCGTTTTCTGTAGATTGAATCGGAAGTAGGGAACGCTCAATAATCATAATATTTATAACAGTTTTGATGTTTTGTTTGATTCAGATTTTCGCTTAATTAGCATTAGATATTAATACTCTGCGTCACATAACAAAGAAATAGGGAATCAATTGAAATACTTTAGAATTGCTGTGTTTTGTCTTGTTTTAGGGCTTTTATCTAGTGTTGATGTACATGCACAAAAAGTGCAAGACATTAAAAATTTGAATGAGGAAGGGAAAAAATTAACGGCCTCAGATAGTTATAAAGCTCAGGAGATTTTGTTAAAAGCTCATAAAATGGCTGTTAACAATTCAAATGATTCGTTGCAGATGGAGATTGAAAAAAATCTTGGGATAACCAGTTTTTACAAAGGTGATTTTAACGAAGCAATTACGTGGTACAGAAAATCGAATGAATTAGCGCTACAACGGGCAGATTCAGCCATGAATATAAAACTGTTATTTAATATAGGGCAGGCATATTCGAATTTGGGTGATTTTGAAAAAGCAGAACAATATTACAATGAAACGGTAAAGAAATTCAGCTCCGAACACACCGATATGAACATTATCGGAAATGCGTATATCTCTTTAGGTGTAATGAAACGCCGATTAGGGAATAGTCAGGATGCGATTTCTTATTTCCAAAAAGCCTTAATTGTAATGGAATCGTCGGAAAATATGGAAGGTGTTGCTCAGAGTTATGTGAACTTAGGTAACATCTATATGGATGTAAATGAATTCGACGCTGCAAAAGCTTCTTTAGATTCTGCGTTAGCCATCTCAAAACGTGTTAAATCGATTAACGGTGAAGTGAATTCAATTCGAAGTTTGAGTGAATTTCTGTTACTAACCGGGAAGTGTAAAGAAGCCGTTACGCTAATAAAAATGGGTTTAAAAACGGCTGAGGAACGTAATATGAGGCCTCAGAGAAAAGAATTTTATTCAAAATTAAAGCGTGCGTATGAATGTTTGGATGATTTTAAACAAGCATTGTACTGGCAAGAAAAGTTTACAGTGTTAAGTGATTCGTTAAACAAAAATGCTCAGTTAAAAGAAATTCTTAAAGTTGAAAACTCAGCTTTGGAAAAAGCCAATCTAGTTAATGAATCAACGTTAAGAACGCAGACCTTACTCATTGTTATTAATACTGTTGTATTTCTATTGTTGATTGTTTTCGCATACAAGTTCTTTAAAGCCAAACAACAATTGAATAAAGAAAAGACTTCTTAATGAGGTCAACATAATATCAAGTAAAAAAAAGAGATTACCGGAATTAACCGATAATCTCTTTTTAGTTTTAGGAACAAGTGACAGGATTAATCTAATCCGCCTTTTCTGTTGGGTGAACGTGGACTCGGCCATTCACTTTGTTTACCGGTTCTTGGGTTAATCGGTAATACAGATTGGTCGCGTGGGAACGTTTTGTCGTCTTCACTCGCCATATAGGTCAAAATTGCAGTTAAAATGGCATTATAGCGAACATCATCAAATACGATTTTATCATAAGTGTCTAAGTTCGTATGCCAAGTATAATTCCAGTAAGACCAACTGAGAGAACTCAAAGAGAAAGCAGGAGCACCGGCAGCAAGGAAGGAAGCGTAATCAGAACCGCCGCCGCCCGGAGTGCCCGGAAAGCTTGTTTCAATATGTTTTTTGATTTCCTGAGGAACAGGGTAGAGCCATCTGTTGATAAACTCATACGCATGTAAGAATCCTTGTCCGCTGATATTGGTAACACGACCCGTTCCGTTATCTTGATTAAAGACTGCCTGAATACCTTTAACTAATTCCGGATGATCTTCAACAAACGCACGTGAACCGTTTAAACCTTGTTCTTCACTTCCCCAAAGTCCAATTACGATTGTACGTTTAGGGTTTGGATAATACTTCTTGAGCAAACGGGCGGCTTCCATCATCGTGATTGTACCGGTTCCGTTGTCAGTAGCGCCTTGGCCGCCATCCCAAGAATCAAAATGTGCAGATAGTACGATGTATTCTTCCGGTTTTTCTGTTCCAGGAATAGTTGCAACTGTATTAAAAGTCTGCATTGGCTTTAGGTTCTTGGAGTCTGCATTGACTTTAATTTTTGGTTGATTACCGTATTCTGCCAGACGGTACAATAAACCGTAGTCTTCTAAGGAAATATCTAAAGTCGGGATTTTTTTAGTATATGAACTGAAAATCTTATTTGCGCCGAAACCTTGTGACCAATAGGAGCTGATAATTCCGACAGCGCCTGCTTTTTCTAAGGCTTCCGGTAAGGCTCCGCGTCCACGATAGCCGGTCTTTTGTAAACGAGTTCTCCATGCATCGTTCACAGAGTCTTTTAAAGCTTTCATTTTTTGAAAGGATTCTTCTGTCGCAAATTCTTTCCAGTTGTATTCCGGACGCCCGGTTGGTTGATTGGCAGAAATCATTACGAATTTACCTTTTGCATTGGGTAACCATGCAGCATATGCGGCAGAATCAGCCAAATCGGGTAAAATGATGACTTCGGCTTCAATCCCTTTTTTTGAAGTTCCCGGACTCCAAGCTAACATCATTCCTTGTAATGTTTTAGTGCGCGGTGCTACTAAATCGATGTGCGTTACACCGCGTTGCCATCCGCGCCATTCGCCCCATTGTTCATTTTTTGCATCAATTCCCCAAGCATTGAATTGATTTACAGCCCAATCGTGAGCTTGTTTTTGTTCCGGAGTACCGACAAGACGAGGACCGATAACATCTAATAATTCGTGCGCCAATCGCTCTAATTGAGAGTTTTCGTTGGCTTCTTTTACCATTTGATCAATAACAGCATTGTTTTGTTGCGCTGTTACTGAAAACGTTACAAACAAAGCAAAAGCAAAAATGCTATAAAAACGCTTCATAGATAAGTATTTAGTGAGTGTTGAGGTTTTCGCAATATAATGAAGCACATGAAAGTAGCATGATTAAAAGCTGTAAATGAAAGTAAAGTGATTAGGTGATTAGGTGATTAGGTGATTAGATGATTAGATGATGTAATGATGTAATGATGAAACGATGTAATGATGTAATGATTTTGTAACGTAAAGATTCGTCACTCCCGTGCATACGGGAGTCTCGTATCGTTTAGGAGTTTTGTAGCATCCATAAGCGTTAACCAATTCATACATTGGAGAGTATTCAGAAAAAGCCGTCATACCATTGAAAAACGGCATCTAGAAACTGGCAATCAAGCAAAAATACGCTTCGCTAAATGTGTTTTTGTGAAATACCCAGATTACGGCTTTCGCCGCAATGACGGTGTTCCAGTGTCTGGATTTCGGTACATATAAAACCTTAGATACCATTGTCAAAAACTTCCGTCACTCCCGTGCATACGGGAGTCTCGTATCGTTTTGGAGTTTTGTAGCATCCATAAGCGTTTACCAACTCATAAATTGGAGAGTATTCAGAAAAAGCCGTCATACCGTTGAAAACGGCATCTAGAACTGGCAATCAGGCAAAAATACGCTTCGCTAAATGTGTTTTTGTGAAATACCCAGATTACGGCTTTCGCCGCAATGACGGTTTTCCTGTGTCTGGATTTCGGTACATATAAAACCTTAAATACCATTGTCAAAAACTTCCGTCACTCCCGTGCATACGGGTTCTCGTATTGTTTAGGATTTTTGCAGAATCAAAAAGCGTTTACCAACTCATAAATTAGAGAGTATTCAGAAAAAGCCGTCATGCCGTTGTAAAACGGCACCTAGAAACTGGCAATCAAGCAAAAATACGCTTCGCTAAATGCGTTTTTGTGAAATACCCAGATTACGGCTTTCGCCGCAATGACGGTGTTCCAGTGTCTGGATTCCGATACATATAAAACCTTAGATACCATTAAAAAAAACTTCCGTCACTCCCGTGCATACGGGAGTCTCGTATCGTTTAGGATTTTTGCAGAATCAAAAAGCGTTTACCATTCTTAAATGGTTGAATATTCTTTCGTCCGAGGAAATCGCAGTACTATGAAATGATTCGACGATAGAAAAAACGAAAAAGATAAGGAGTGAGAAAAAAACTCTAATGCTATGAATCCACGAAATTCATCACATACATATTGAAAACATAAATAAGACTTATAAGTATTAAATTAATTCATAATCCCTATTTTTGGTGAGAAATAAGAATCGTGATTTATTAAATGTGCTTCACACATTCGATGAATTTAACACTATAATCTATACAATCATGGCAGTTGAACTTTTAACCGTTGAGACTTTTAAAGAAAAAGTTTTTAATTACGAAACCTCGCAAGAATGGAAATACAATGGAACCAATCCTTGTGTAATCGACTTTTATGCGGATTGGTGCGGACCTTGTAAAATGGTTGCTCCAATTATCGAACAACTCAAAACCGAATACGACGGTAAGGTAGAATTCTACAAAATTGATACCGAAGACCAAGTGGAATTAGCTTCAATCTTCGGAATCAGAAGTATTCCGTCCATTCTATTTGTTCCGGTTGACGGACAACCTCAAATGGCAGCAGGCGCTTTGCCAAAAGACTCGTTCAAACAAATTATCAAAGAAGTATTGAACGTAGAGAAAGTATAGAAGAAAAGGGCAGTAATAACTGCCCTTTTTTGTTTCATATGTGTAATCTTGAATAGTAAATTTTATACTAAAGCTAAACTGATACGCCCGCGTTCGGGTTCGATAGCTTCGATAGTAACCGTAATGATATCGCCCACAGATACAACATCAAGCGGATCTTTTACTTTTTCACCGCCGCGACTCATTTTACTTACGTGAAGCATTCCGGCTTCTTTTACACCGATATCCACGAAAGCACCAAAATCAACCACGTTGCGTACAGTACCTTCTAGTTTTTGACCCGGTTTCAAATCTTCCATTTTCAAAATGTCTGAACGGAGAAGAGGTTGAGGGAAATTGTCACGAGGGTCACGTCCCGGTTTTTGTAAGTTTTCCACAATTAAATCGAGTGTCGGAACACCGATTCCTAATTCTTCGGCGGTTTTACGAACGTTTAAGTCTTTGAGCTTCTTAATGGTATCAGAATCAGGATTGGCGATCACTTCCGATTGTAAACCGAGTTTTTCACAGACTTTTTGTGCGGCATCGTAACTTTCCGGGTGAATAGCGGTGTTATCAAATGGATTGCTAGATTCGGGAATACGTAAAAATCCCGCAGCCTGCTGAAAACGGAATGGACCCATTCCCGGAACTTCCATCAACTGGTCGCGCTTGCTGAAAGGGCCTTTTTCTTCACGAAACTTCACGATTCCTTCAGCTACTTTTTGAGTTAAACCGGAAACGTGTGTTAATAATGCCATAGAAGCGGTGTTTAAGTTTACACCAACGGTATTTACCGCAGATTCAACCACATCATCCAAAGATTTCATGAGCTGAACTTGGTTAACGTCATGTTGATACAAGCCGACACCGATAGATTTTGGGTCAATTTTTACCAATTCCGCCAATGGGTCTTGTACACGTCGGGCAATAGAAATATTTCCGCGTTGCGCTGCATCCAAATCAGGGAATTCTGTTTTTGCTAACGGAGATGCAGAATATACCGAAGCCCCGGCTTCATCAACTATGATATATTGAATATCTAAATCGGCTTTGAGCGTTTTTAATCGCTGAATAAAATTAGCGATGAATTGTTCGGTTTCTCGGCTGGCTGTTCCGTTTCCGATGGCGATTAAGTTCGCATTATAACGTTGAACCAGTGCTGCGAGTGTTGCTTCGGATTGCGCCACTTCGTTATGCGGTGGAACGGGGTAGATGGTTGTTCCTTCTAAATATTTACCGTATTCATCCACAATCGCCACTTTACAACCTGTTCTGTAGGCAGGGTCAACACCGATAACTACTTTCGATTTTAATGGTGGTTGAAGCAGTAATTTACCGAGGTTAGTCGCAAAAATTTTGATGGCGTGCTGGTCGGCTAATTCGGTGAGTTCATTGCGTAATTCGCGTTCTAAGGAAGGAAATAACAAACGTTTGTAAGCGTCTTCGGTGGCATCGAGTAAGTAGTCGGTAAACACAGAATCTTCATCTTTAACGATGTATTCGTCCATGTTTTCCAACTCGTGTTCCATGTTGATGTCAACAGAAACCATTAAAATACCTTCACGCTCACCACGATTTAAAGCCAGAGTTTGATACGGTTTTAAATATTTGATGGGCGATTTAAACTCGTAATAACTTTCATAAGCGGTACGGTCTTTCACAGAAGATGCTTTTTTAGAGCTGATTGATCCGAATTTGCGTAAATCTTCACGGATTCTGTCGCGCACTTCAATATGCTCGGAAATCCATTCTGCTACGATATCAGATGCTCCTTGGAGCGCTTCATCAACTGAATTAACTCCTTTGTCTTTATCAACAAAAGCTTTTGCGTGTTCTTCCGGTTCACCTTTTTTGATTTCCTGATCCCAAATCATTTTTGCTAAAGGCTCTAAGCCTTTTTCTTTAGCGACACTCGCTTTGGTTTTGCGCTTTGGTTTGTAAGGCAGATATAAATCTTCCAAAGTTTTTAAATCGTCAGCGTTTTGAATGGCTGTTTCGAGTTCCGGCGTGAGTTTTTCTTGTTCTTTGATGGATTTCAAGATGGCTTCTCGACGCTGTTCGAGCGCACGTTTTAATTCAACTGCATCACGAATAAGACGAATTTGTTCTTCATCGAGTCCGTCTGTTACTTCTTTACGATAGCGCGCTAAAAAGGGGACCGTAGCACCTTCATCGAGCAAGGTAGTTACAACTTGAATTTGTTTTGCTGAAAAGCCAAGCGATTTAGATAAGCGCTCAAAAATTTGAATATCTGTCATGTTAGTCGTTCTTCAATAGATGGAATAAAATTCTAAAAGCGGCACAAAATAAGAGGGGTGTGGGATTGTAGCAAATGAAAAGATGATTAGCGTTGTAAAGATGTAGCGATGAAACGCTAAATTGATGCAATGATTTTTTTGAAAAGCTTAGAACCACGTTTTAGAGTATTCAAAATAGTGCTCCAAGAGAGTTTCAATCAGAAATCCGATTCGAAGCATAGCTTAGAACCACGAAGCGATACGAAATGATACGAAGTGATACGAAGCGATACGATAGTACTACGAAGTGAAATCGTCCATCAAAAATTTATATACTCTGCCATCTGCCATCTGCCATCTGCCATCTGCCATCTGCCATCTGCCAAAAACACTTGATTAAGCAATATTAACCCTCAATCAATCAAGAATCCCACAAAAGGGTTGCCTCAAAATTCGTATTTTCACCGCCATGAAAATCAACCCCGATACATTACTGCAACAGGCCGTTTCCTGGGCAAAAGAAGCAGGAAATCATACCCTCAACTATTTCAATAAAGGCATTGAAGTGTTGAATAAAGCAGATGATTCTCCGGTTACCATCGCCGATAGAGAAGCTGAACTCATTATCAGAAAACGAATAGAAGAAACCTATCCAACACACGGAATTATCGGCGAGGAATACGGCACAAAAGAAGGGTCGGAATCAATTACATGGATTTTAGACCCGATTGACGGTACAAAATCATTTATTCACGGAGTGCCATTATATACTACTTTAATCGGGGTCTTAGTAGAAAACCAACCGCTCATCGGCGTTATATATGCTCCGGCAACCGGTGAAATTGCTTACGCTTGCAAAGGTAAAGGCGCGTTTTATAACGATAAACCTACCAAAGTAAGAGCCTGTTCAGACTTAGCAAAAGCCACTTTTTTTACAACCGAGTTATCTCATATTTACGCACACGGTTATAAGGCTTTTTTTGATACTACTCACGATGCCTGCAAAATTCATCGTACTTGGGGCGATGCGTACGGCCATATGAAAGTAGCTGCGGGTCAGGCTGATTTAATGTTCGATCCGATTCTCAATATTTGGGATGCCGCTGCGTTAGCACCCGTAATCGAAGAAGCCGGGGGAATTTTTTCCGATACTAAAGGACGATTTTCTATCCATGGCGGTAACGGTTTTTCTTGTTCACCCGAATTATATCCAAGTGTAATCACTCTTTTAGAAGCGCATACTCAACAATGAAACTCTTCTTTTTAAGCTTATTTTCCTTAATCGTTCTCCAAACTCAAGCACAAAAAATCCCTGATGAAAATGTGTTTGAGACTCAGTTAATTAACCCCTATAAAGATTACCCTGAATATCCCAAACGTGATTTCAAATACACAAAAGCTGATTTGGAAATTCGTTATCAGCAGGAAGAAAATCTGTTGCAGGGAATGGTTACCTACACAGTTGAGCCACTTTGGAAAGAATCAGAAGTGGTAAAATTACTCGCATTGCGTATGCAAATAGATGATGTTCGAATCAATAATGAGCCGGCATCTTATAATTTGCAGGACGATACCTTAATCGTTCAACTAAACGGTGCACGTTCGGCAACTCAGTTTAAGTTGGAAATTGTTTATCAGACTGATGTGAGTTACGGTTTACATAAAGATCGTTTTGGAAGTGTTTGGACATCCAATCAACCCTACTCAACTGCAAATTATTTGCCGGGTTTTATTCACCCTAGAAATCAAATGCCGTTTAATGTAAAATTTGATATTCCGGCATCCATGGAAGTGGCTTCAGTCGGGAAATGGATTTCACAAAAAAGTGATGAAACAAACGGTAGAAAAATCGTGAATTGGGTTTCATCAAAACCGATTGCAATTACAGATTTCAAATTCGCTATCGGACCATTTCAAGTAGATGAAATTCAATTCGGGATAAAAAAAATTCGCTTGTATTCCTATAAATCAAAATTGGATACAGAGCAGAAAAATCAATTATTGACCCGTGCTTATGAACAGCTTCGCAGAACTGAAAATACATTCAGCAGAGAATATCCTTTCGAATCTCTGAACTTGATTCACGTAATGGATTCGCGTTGGGAGACAAAATCTTATGCGGCTTCATATGGATATATTTTTGCTAATCAACCGCATCAGGATATTCAGATAGACCGAATCGTAATTGCACAATGGTTCGGTGTTAGTAAACAAATAAATCGTTGGTCTGATGCTCATTTTGATGTGCTTTGGCAAGCATGGTTTCAGGCAAAACAATTCGCTGAACAAACATCATCAGCAGATAATTTGAGTTTATTTGATGAACCTTTTGTGAGTGATTATTCATGGAATAATTTCGTGAAAAACACACAAGCATTTTTGTTGCCGGAAAATGAACGTTGGTATCATGCATTTCATAAATCAGCTGCCAGTATTTTAGATCGTTCGACAGCTGTTTTTCAGGCGAGAGATTATAATGATGTGTTTTATAGAGTAACCGGACGTTTGTTCGATTCTTTATACACGGCGCCTGTTCAGGAAGTAGAACAACTCAACTTGAATGCTGCAATTGTTTACGATGAATTAAAGCATAGTGTCAGTATCCAATTGTCAGGTGATTCGATTGCTCAGGATAAATTACCATTCGATATTGAAATTGTGCGTCAGACTGCAAAGGGAAGACCGGTAAAAAGTGTTAAGGTATCTTCATTTGAAAAACCAATCGTTATAACCGGAAATGAAGAAGTCTTAAATGTATTAGTGAATGTACCGTCGGTTTCATTTCAAATTAACTACGATAAACCAAGCACGTTTTGGTTACAGCAATTGCGTACTGAAACGTCAGCTTCACTTCGTTTAGATGCGATTAAAGCATTGTCAGAAACTGAACCAGATCCTGATTTCCAGCTTATGTTATCAGATATGATGAAAGCTGAAACCGAACCGCAGGTGATTGCTGAGATGGTTCATACGTATGCAAGTCTCACAAAAGGTGCAACGGGAACTGACCAATTCTTTTTGGATCAATTTAGAGTAACAAATCCGTTGGTGAAAAAAGCAGCATTAGATGCATTCTTAAATTATCCGGAAAATGAAGCGATGTTATTCAACGCGCAGCAAGTGGTAAAAGTGGAAAAAGACACCTCTCTAAAAATGAGTGCATTGCGAGTAGTTCAACAGCATATGGATTCTGCCGGTTTTGAAAATTACCTCATCAAACAAATAAACGCAGAAAAGGTGTTTGCATTTATTCCGAGTTTATTCAAAATGCTCACATTTGGTGAAAAAGTGGAACTAACTGACTCTAAACGCACGATGTTGATGGGTTTTACAAAAGACTCATATCCGTTTGAAGTAAGAAAAGAAGCCATGTTTTTACTTATTGAGTTCGATTTGTTTGTGGATTCAAACGACTCAACAATTTTTGAATGGTATTCTGATTTTGACCCAAGAATTCGTTTCGCTTTGTTAAATAAATTGCATAGATTCGCAGACGAGAAACAGCGCCGGATTTTGGAAAATCGTTTGCTCGATGAGTATGATTTCAGAATCCGTGACAGGCTGGTAGAACTGTCACGATATAAAACGGTGCAGAATTAAACTCTTTTTTATGAATTTATTAATTCAATTACCGCCGGAAGTTAAACGCAAGGAAATGATTGAAGCCTGGGTTTCAGCGTTTGTAAACCAAGAGAACGGTTTCGATAATTTTCAACAGATAGTACATGAATTGATTGATGAAGGGTACAGCAGTCACGGTATCAATTGCTTTTTCCTTCATGAATCAACACAAAAGTTTATTAAAAATAAGATTGTTTTAAAGAGAAACACGCCATTTATTGAGGCAGCTTTGTTTCATCCTATTTCTTTAAACTGATTTTTTCGAGCCCGCCAATGCGGGCTTTTTTGTGTCAACTAGTTGAAAGATTAATTTCTGTAAGTGCTTGAAGTGCAGGCATAAAAAAAGTCATGCAATAGAAATTGCACGACTTTAAAACTATTCAGATAAGTTCGGTTTTATAACAAACGAGCAGTTAACTCAATATTTACTCCTGTTAATGCTCTTGAAACCGGACAATTTTCTTTGGCTTGTTTTGCGATTTCGAGGAAATGCTCTTCATCAATCTTTTTGATAAACGCTTCTGTTTCCAAATGAATATTTGTGATGGTAAATCCGGCGTCCGTTTTATCTAAACGAACTGTTGCGATTGTTGCAACTTGTATGCTTTCGTATCCGGCTTTTCCAAGTGCTGCTGTTAAAGCCATGGAATAACAACCGGCATGCGCTGCACCAATTAATTCTTCAGGGTTAGTTCCGACTCCGTTTTCAAAACGAGAAGAAAATGAATATTGCCCTTCAAATGCGCCGCTACCAAACTTGATCGTGCCTGATCCGTCTTTTAAATCATTGTTCCAGACAGCTTCTGCATGACGTTTCATAAAAACTCCTTAAATCATTGAGTGAGAATGGAATACATGAAAACTCCAATAGTGTTCATGTCTATGAATTTGCAAAAAAGAAATGACAAATTAAAGTAGAATATCTTCTAATCTTTGATTTTAATCAGGACAAAACCTAAAAAGCTGAGAATAAGGCTAAGCCAACCAATCCAATCTCCGTATTTCACATAAAATGTTTCTTCTGTGAGAAGAGGAACTTGTTCTGTGACAAATGTGCGTTCCCAGTATCTTGTACGTTTTAAAACTTCGCCATTTGGAAGAATAAAACCGGAGATTCCGTTATTTGCACTTCTAGCGATTGTTCTTCGTGTTTCAATAGCACGTAAACGTCCGAAATTAAAATGTTGTTCGTGTCCCGGAGTATCGCCCCACCAGCCGTCATTGGTAATTAAACCAATTAAGGTTGCACCTTGTTTTACATATTGGCGATTCCAATCAGGAAATACAGAATCATAACAAATCAGAATAGAAGAAGAACCACCTTCAAAAGGTGCATTAACGACTTCATAACCACGTCCAAATCCGGCAAAAGAACCCCAAGGAATCCAATCAAAAACATCCAACTTTGAAAGAACCTCAACAAAGGGAAAGCGTTCTACAAGCGGAACCAAATTGTATTTTCGGTACGGCGTAATTTTACCGTCACGTTCCCAAACCATTGAACTGTTAAAAATATCGTATGGTTCATTATAGCGTAAGCCACGATAGACTTCCGGTGTTTGTGAAGGGTCTTTATACGTAACCAATTCGTTTAAACCGGATACCAATGTGAGATTCCATTTCATGGCCGAATCTCTGAATTGAGAAACATAGTGGCTGTGTAAACTCACTAAGGGTTGAATACTGTTTTCCGGGAAAAACATGATTTTAGTTTGTGGAGTTCGAGCAGAATCAGCTAATGAAAGCAAATTGTGCTGAGCTTCGTTCATGTTTGTGTAACCGGCATTAGGTAAATAAGAGTCATAATTTGGCTGAATAACGGCAACTTCCACATGTGGATAGGTACTCAAGTCCTTGTAGTTTTTACCTAAATAAGTCATCAGAAAACCAAAAATCACTATCAAAAGAAGAATGAATAATGGAGATGTGGTGTTCTTTTGATTTGTTGTTTTATGAGTTGAAAATAACTTTTTCCAGTACGGAATTTCCATTTTCTGTATTTCAGCCCAATTCTTGAGGGATTTGTAAAGTGGAAGAGCGAAATACACGACTAACCATGTAATTCCCAGTTGTCCGGTGAATTCAATGAATTGAATTAGTTTGGGATAATTGCCAAAAGCATTGCCAAGACTCAACCAAGGCCAAGCTAAGTCCCATCGAAAATGTAAATATTCATAGGTAGTCCAAATGGACGGAATGAGTAGTACTTTAAATCCGTTGTGCATCTTGGAAATCAACACTCTTCGCATCCAAGCAAGTGGAATAGTCATAATAACGGCATTTGCTAAAATCGCTGCTAAACCGCCCGGAACAGTCGCATACATAAGCCAATAAGTGGTTAGCAAATTCCAAATGGCAAAAGCAGGATATGACCAATAGGCTAATTGTTTACCTGAATCAGCTTTTTCAGCTAATACAAATAAGAGGCAAAAAGCCGGAAACAATAAAAACGGAGTGCCGACTGTGGGGAAGGATAATGCAAATAGAACTCCGGAAGTAACCGAAATAAACCAAGGAGACTGAAATAGTTTTACCATGTGTAACCCGTTGAACAGTAACGCTTAGGAGTATAATTATTCAAAATCTTTTCCGGCTAAAACAACAACAAATTCACCTTTCAGATTTTCGTGAGTTTCACAAATAGCTTTGACTTCTGTTATTGTGCCACGAATGACTTCCTGAAAGGTTTTAGTGAGTTCTCGTGTAACTGCAAGTTTACGATCCGCTTGTAAATATTCAGCCATTTCATCTAAAAGTTTATGAATGCGATGAACACTTTCATAAATCACGATGGTGCGTTCTTCCTCTAACCACGATTCAACACGTTTTTTTCTTCCTTTTTTGGGTGGAAGAAATCCTTCAAAAATAAATCGGTCTGATGGAAGTCCACTCAAAACCAAAGCAGTTAAAACGGCACTTGCTCCGGGAATAGCTTCAACTCGAATGCCACGTTCCTGTGCTTCGCGAACCAATAAAAAGCCGGGATCAGAAATGCCGGGAGTTCCTGCATCAGAAATTAGAGCAATTTGTTTGCCGCCTTCAACCCAATCGATAATTTGTTGTGTCCGTTGATGTTCGTTATGCAAATGATAGGATTGGGTTGGAGTAGAAATTCCATATTCCTGCAATAATCGGGCAGAGGTTCGTGTGTCTTCACACAAAATTAAATCCACATTCTTTAAGGTTTCTACAGCTCGAAAGCTGATGTCACCTAAATTACCAATAGGGGTTGCTACGAAATAGAGTATAGACACGCGTAAAAAGTTAGTTCGAGCGGAAAATACAAAGCTTTTTAAAAGTAATAACTTAAAAGCAGTAAGTATGTCCTATTTGAAATACTTATAAGCTTAATCAGTTCTATTTAACGCTTTTAGTGCTAAAGAATTTCTATTTTCAGTTGGCTTATTTATGATCTAGACAGTTAAACGATGAAAGCATTTAAACCAATCGGTATTACTCATATAACCATTCGTGTGAACAACATGGCGCGCTCCGAAGCATTTTATTCTGATGTTTTAGGCTTTGAAGTGGAGCGAAAAATGGGAAAAACTATGACCGTTTATCGCATTGGTACAGATTCTCTTGTTTTGGTTGAAGCAGAAACAGGCTATGATACTGTCTCTAGAGATTATCGTGTAGATCATTTTGGATTTAATGTTGAATCGGCTGCAATCGTAGATCAAATGGCTGCTTGGTGTAAAGAACACGATGTGAGTATAGTAAGCGGCCCGGGAAACAGAAAAAACGGTCGTTATTTATTTATCACAGACCCAGACGGGAATATGATTGAACTATTCCACGAAGACCTTAAAGCGTAATAAAATGCCCGACTCAGGTAATATTTTTGATTTTAGTACATCCCCTGAATTACGAAAGAAATTGCAATTAAATTCAATTATTAAAACGTATTTGTCAGGGCAGACCATTGTTCAGGAAAACAGTCATATTCGTTCTATTCCTTTAGTTGCCAAAGGTGCAGTTAAAGTAATTCGTACCGAAGAAGACGGCAGAGAAATTTTGTTGTATTACATAAAGCCCGGAGAGACGTGTATTATGTCTTTTTTAGGCGGCATTCATCGAGAAACCAGCAAAGTAAAAGCTGAAGTAGAAGAAGATGCAGAAATTTTCTTTTTGCCAATTGATAAAGTAACGGAGTTCATAAAAGAATATCCTGAATGGCTTGATTATATCTTCAAACTTTACCATAAGCGATTTGAAGAACTACTCGAAGTAATAAATGCCGTTGCTTTTAAAAAGGTTGACGAACGTTTAATGTTATTATTACAGAAAAAGGTTGAACTTACAGGGCAAAAACTGATTTCCATTACTCATGAACAGTTAGCAAATGAATTAGGAACAGCCAGAGTGGTTGTCTCTCGGTTACTAAAGCAGCTTGAAGAAGACGGAATCGTGCGTTTAGGCCGTAATAAAATTGAAATGGTTTAAGTCTAATAAGTAAAATCTATTAAACTTATTCCTTCATCAATTTCAGCTATGTAACAAAAGTAGCTGATAACCCATTTCTAAATTCCGACCTTAGGTTCAAATTATCATATACTGTAAAAACGTAATTAAATGGATATTGTCGGTTATTTAGCCTCTATACTTATTGGTGTTTCTCTTGGCCTTATTGGCGGCGGCGGGAGCATCTTAACTGTACCGGTGTTAGTGTACTTATTTTCAGTAAACCCAGTTATGGCAACGGCTTACTCTTTATTTATTGTAGGTTTAACCAGTGCTGTTGGTTCAGTGAATTATTTCCAACGTGGTTTAGTAAATGTTAAAACTGCAATTATTTTCGGGATTCCATCTATAATAGCGGTGTATTTAACACGTCACTTTATTATACCTGCAATTCCTTCCGAGGTGTTTACAATCGGGGATTTTGTAGTTACTAAAAGCATTTTGTTGATGGTTCTTTTTGCTGCTCTAATGATTGCTGCGTCGTACAGCATGATTAAAAAAGACACAAAAGGCCAGGAAGAAGAGGGTGGCGAACAGAAGTTCAACTATCCGCTCATTTTAATTGAAGGCGCAGTTGTGGGTATGCTTACCGGCTTAGTAGGAGCCGGAGGCGGATTCCTCATTATCCCTGCTTTAGTGGTACTAAGCAAATTGCCCATGAAAGAAGCAGTAGGAACATCTTTGGCGATTATTGCGGCTAAATCGTTGCTTGGTTTTACCGGCGACCTTGGCAAGACAGAAATCGACTGGACGTTCTTAGTAATCGTGTCAGCTTTTGCGATAGCCGGAATCTTTGTCGGTTCGGCATTATCTAAGAAAGTGGACGGTAAAAAATTAAAACCGGCTTTCGGTTGGTTTGTTTTGGTGATGGGTATTTACATCATCCTAAAAGAAACAGTATTTAAATAGTCGGTACTGGCTATGAAAAATCAAAAAAAAGTAATTCAAATAAGTTTAACCCTAATTATTGCTCTAGTTATGTTCAATATTTTTAGTTCAATGTTTGGCTCATCAGATACAGGAAATCTATCTGAAGTAATCGAAAACGGCGCTTTTTTAGTCGATGTTCGTACACCTGAAGAGTTTGCAATGGGACATGTTCCCGGTTCAGTGAACATTCCGTTAGATCAAGTTCCTGCTCGTGTGAAGGACTTCAAAGGAAAAGGCGATATCGTTGTTTTTTGCCGCACAGGAAATCGTAGCGGACAAGCGAAACGCTTTTTAGAAGCACAAGGAATTGAAAAAATCACAAACGGCGGTTCTTGGCAGAACGTAGCGCAACACGCAAAAAAATAGCCGGTTTCAGGGCAGAGTTCGAGCGAAAAGGTCAATAAGTGCTGATTGGTGCGAGCTTGAACAAAGCCCTGATTTTTAATACTCAATTAGGATAAATGAATCCTAATTCTTTTAAGATACGCTTAGCTTTAATCCTAAAAAATCATCTATTATCATGAATATCTTAGAATTTATTACCCAACCTTGGCCGTGGTATGTTGCCGGGCCTTTGATAGGACTTACTGTTCCTGTTTTACTCATCATCGGAAATAAGTCTTTTGGAATTAGTTCTTCATTAAGACACACTTGTGCGGCTTGTTTTCCTGCTAATATCAAATTCTTCAATTATGATTGGAAGAAAGAGAAATGGAATATGTTCTTTGTTTTGGGAATTTTATTAGGTGGAATTTTAACAGCAAACTTTTTATTGAGTTCAGATCCAATTGATATAAATCCTGAATTAAAAGCTGAATTAGCGGCTTATGGAATTACTGAAATAAAAGGCTTAGTTCCTGAACAATTATTTAGCTGGGAATTTTTGGCAACACCTAAAGGTCTAATCATGATTGTATTAGGCGGATTCTTAGTGGGCTTTGGAGCTCGTTATGCCGGCGGTTGTACATCAGGTCATGCCATTATGGGAATTTCTACATTGCAATGGCCGTCTGTAGTTGCTGCTGCATGTTTTATGATTGGCGGTATTGTGATGGCCAATTTTGTGTTACCCTACATTTTAGCTTTATAAGGAGACAAGAATTATGCAAACTACTCAAGTACAATCCAAAGAATTCGAAGCAAGAGCACTTGATTCCATCTGTGTAAACGAGAGTCAATTAGAGCACAAATGGTATCATAATATTAAGTACACCTTAGTTGGTATCGCTTTTGGAATCGTGTTTATAAAAGCTGAAATCATTAGCTGGTATCGAATTCAGGAAATGTTTCGTTTCCAATCATTCCATATGTACGGAATTATCGGAAGTGCCATTTTAGTTGGAATGCTTTCTGTTTTGTTGATTAAAAAATTCAATATAAAGACCATTTATGGAGAAGAAATTATTCTCCATCCGAAAGTATTTAATAAAGGTCAAATTTTTGGCGGACTCATGTTCGGTTTAGGCTGGGCTTTAACAGGTGCTTGTCCGGGACCATTATTTGCTCAAATCGGTTCGGGTGCAACTGTAATTGCCGTTTCTTTGTTAAGCGCTGTTGCAGGAACATGGGTTTACGGTAAGTTCAGAGATCAATTACCTCATTAATAATTTTATGACTCACTCCATTTCTGGGGTGAGTCATTTTTTTGTGTCGGAAGCAGAAATCTTAAGAATAGATACATTGGTATGAAAATGAAAAAAATCAGTTTGGCAATACTGTCGATGAGTTTGGTAGCTCTAATTGCGTGTAGCCAAAACACGAATAATGAACCATCTACAATAAAAAGTAAGGTTACAACCATTTCAATCAATTCAAATGATGATGATTTATGGGTAGCGCCGTCTATCGATGAAATCAAAAATCAGGAATTAAAAAAACAAGTTGAATACGGCAAAGAACTGATTGCTCATACCGCAAAATATCTGGGGCCAAATGGTTCAGTTGCTCAAATCAGTAATGGTTTAAATTGCCAGAATTGCCACTTAGATGCCGGAACAAAAGCATATGGTAATAACTACGGCTCAGTTGCTTCAATGTATCCAAAATTCAGAGGAAGAAGCGGAAGCGTAGAAAACATGACAAAACGTATTAACGATTGTTTTGAACGTAGCTTAAACGGTACAGGCTTAGATTCTACAAGTACTGAAATGCTGGCCATAAAAGCATACATGAATTATATCGGTTCAAATGTTCCAAAGGGTACAAAAGCGAATGGTTCAGGTTTTAAAGCCATTCCTTTTATGAACAGACCGGCTGACCCCGCAAAAGGTAAAGACGTATATGTAACGCAATGTCAATCATGTCATCAACCGGATGGAAAAGGATTAATGGCTGAAGCAGGTAACGAATATATTTATCCGCCGCTTTGGGGAAAACACAGTTATAATGACGGCGCCGGATTAAATCGAGTAAGTAATTTTGCTAAATACGTAAAATACAACATGCCTTTGGGTACAACTTACGATAAACCCATACTCACTGACGAGCAGGCATGGGATGTAGCGGCTTTTGTGAATTCACAATTCAGACCGCACATCGAAACCCCAAATGATTGGCCGGATTTAACGAAAAAGCCAATCGACGCACCTTACGGACCTTATGCTGACGAATTCTCCGTTAAGCAACACAAATATGGTCCATATCAACCTATTCAGGATGCCCGCAAATAATGATTGGCTCACTTTTGCATCTAGGGTTGTTTCAAAAAGCAGAGAATCTAAGGTACTCTGCTTTATCTATTCTTAATCATCATTAATCTTTTGGAGTGTAATATGTCGAACAGACGCGATTTCCTAAAAAAAATTGGACTTGCCGGTGCAGGCGCCGGACTCATGCCGGTTTCATCATTTGCAATGGGTTCAAATGAAAAAATTACAGGAACAGAAACAGACAAAAAGAAGGGTAAATTCACTGTTTCCATTCTTCAAACTACGGATGTGCATTGTCAGATCCATCCGCATGATGAGTTGTTCTGGGAAAACAACAAAGCGGTTTTCAGAAAAACGGGTGGTTATGCTCATTTAGCAACGTATTTGAAGCAAGAAAAAGCTAAAAATCCGGAAAATACCTTCATTATTGATACCGGAGATATGTTTCAGGGAAGTGAACTTTCCGTTAAAACCACCGGAAAAGCGATGAGTCCGATTTTAAATGCCTTGGATTACGATTTGTATTTACCGGGAAACTGGGAAGTAGTGTACTACAAAAAAGCGATGCAAAAACTTTTAGGTTCTTTAAATGCGCCTAAGGTTTGTGCGAATATGTATCACGATTTAGGCGACGGTAAAAAAGGTGAATTGATTTTTCATCCGTATTACATCTGGAATGTGAATGGTGTTAAAATCGGTTTCTTAGGGTACACCGATCATTTAGTTCCCAAGCGACAGTCTCCGAATTATAGTAAAGGCATTATCTACACCAAACCGGAAGAGAATTTAGCGCACTATGTTAATGTTTTAAGAGAAGATGAAGGTTGTGCTTATGTAATGGTAATTGCACATCTTGGTTTATCACAGCAATTGCACTTATCAAACATACCGGAATGCGAAGGTGTGGATTATATTTTAGGTGGTGATACGCACGAGAGGGTACGCAAACCAATTCAAGGGAAATATGCGAAAGTGGTTGAGCCCGGTGCCTTTGGTTCTTTTGTCGGAAAACTAGATTTGACAATTGAAAACGGAAAAGTAATTAAAGACGAATATCATTTAGTTGAAATTGATGCCGATACGTACAAAGCTGATAAAAAAGTTGAAGCCATCATCAAGGAAAATGAACAACCGTTCGCTGATTCCATTCATAAAGTAATCGGTTACAGTACGATTCCGCTTTACCGTTATTTCGTGATAGAAAATCCGATTGATACGATGATTTTAGATGCGTTAAAATCTCAATTAACTGATGTTGATATCGTTTTATCAAACGGATTCCGTTTTTGTCCGCCGAATACAAGTCCTGATAAAACAGGAAATATCCCGATTACAAACGGTTATTTGTATGATATGCTTCCGGTAAACTCTCCGGTAAGAATGGCCACAGTAAACGGTAAACAATTGCATGATTGGCTCGAAAAAGAGTTAAATAACGTTTTTGCTGATGACGCTTCCAAACGTTTCGGCGGTTGGGTAATCAAATTCAAAGGCATGGAAGTTAAGTTTAAAGCCTTCGAAGAAATGGGAAAACGTGTTCAGGAAATAACAGTAAACGGAAAGCCATTGGATCCGAATAAAGAGTACAAGATTTCGGCTTGTGAGCGAGATGGTGATCCTGACGATGTATTATGCCGAATCAAAGGTGTGAAAGACGCTAAAAACGCACCGTTTTCTTTGCATGATGCAGTTACAAGCTATTTAGCAAAACATTCACCCGTAACGCCGACACCTCCAAAAGCTGCTCAAGCGTTGGATGCTCCTGAGACCTTACTGACTCAGGTTCACGGTGTTGATTACGCTTTTTATTAAAAACTATTCAGGGCTTATCTTACTTTTGCTTACGGTAGGGTAAGTCCTGAGCTCTAATTCATAAACTAGGTTAGTTACTATGATGAAGTTTCTTTTTTTGATTTTGATGAGTACTGCAAGTTTAATCCCTTTTAAATCTTGGGCTCAAGAATCGGCTGAAGAGCCCTATAAGATTGTTTTTCAATTGGTTTCGGCTGATAGTACGGTTCATAAATCATTCTTAAAACAACTAAAAAACATTTTAGCTGCCGACCCGCGAACAGATATTAAAGTAGTTTGCCATGGACCCGGGATTCAATTAATCATGAAATCAAAATCTACTCAACTTGATAAAATTAGAGAGTTCAGCAAAAAAGGAGTTGAGTTTGTAGCCTGCGAGAACACAATGAAGGGCAGAGGGATTCCGAAAGAAGATATTTTGGAAATCGCCACTTACGCAGAAGCAGGAATTCTGCACATAGTTAAACTGCAAAGAGAAGGCTATGCCTACATAAAAGCAGGATATTAAATATGTGCAAGAGAAATCGTCGGTGTTGTAATAAGGTGCGTATTCCGTAGTTGTTTTGCTGATATTAATTAAGCAGCAATTTTAGAATTTCATCAACCTAAAACCCTATTTACTAAATTTATTATGATGCAATCATTACGTATTGTAGCACTCTTTGTGTATTTGTTTTTTCCTGTAATTTTATTTGCTCAACATCAGGAAGTGAGCGAAGATCCGGATTTGTGGCGCGGACACAAAATGGAAGCAGAAGATTCAACCGCTTTAATTCATGCCTTTAAAACCGGAAAAGTAAGCGGACATTTTCGCCATATGATTATGGCAACTCAAAATGAAGGTGATTTAACCGATTATTTTGCGTTTGCTAGCGGTGGTGGTATTCGATACGAAACCAATCGCTTTTATGGTTTTAATGTTATTGTAAGCGGATTTTTCATTTTTAATAATTACTCAACTGATTTGGGTAAACGAGACCCGCAAACCAATGCTATCAATCGTTATGAAATTGGACTTTTTGATATTGAAGATCCTCATAATACATCTGATATAGACCGTTTGGAAGAGTTGTTGGTTGAATACACTACTGAACATTCAAAAACTACTTTCGGAAAGCAGTTGGTTAATACTCCTTTTATCAATTTGCAAGATGGCAGAATGCGTCCGACTGGTGTTGAAGGAATCTGGCACGAACAAAAAGCCGGGGCACATTCCTTTCAGTTGGGATGGTTGTATTATATGTCTCCCAGAAGTACAACGGAATGGTATGGAGTAGGAGAGTCAATTGGCTTATTCCCGACCGGTAAAAACCCTGACGGAACAGTTTCTGAGTATGAAGGAAATTTGGAAAGCAAAGGGATTGCCGTTGCAAATTGGAATTACACAGGTGTAAAACACCTCAAAGTAGATGTATGGAATTATTGGGTTGAAAATATTATTAACACGGGAATGGTTCAGCTTGAATACAGCATACCGACACATAGCGGTTCAACGTGGTTAACAGGTCTACAAATTACGCGTCAAGATGCCATTAACCACGGCGGAAATGAAGATGAGGCCAAAACCTATATTGAAAAAGGTGCTCATTCTTGGGTCTTGAGTACACGTTTAGGGTATAAAACGCAACGTTGGAATTCCAGTTTAAACTATACGCGAATTACTGCAGACGGACGTTTTGTGTTTCCTCGTGAGTGGGGGCGTGAGCCATTCTACACATTTTTGCCTCGGGAGAGAAATGAAGGTGCAGGAGATGTTCATGCCGTTGTAGCCAAAACCATGTATAAACCGAAAGAATCACATTGGGATACAGAACTCGCTTTAGGCTATTATCATTTGCCTGATGTTACAGATACTGAGTTGAATAAATATGGTTTACCTTCGTATTGGCAAACGTATGTTGATGCCAGTTATCATTTTGAAGGCTTTCTAAAGGGCACTGAAGTGCATTTTATGTGGGTTTCGAAATGGAATGCCGGAGAGGCCAATATCAATTTGAGTTCTATAATTAATAAAGTGAACATGAATCACTTTAGCGTTATTGTGAACTATCATTTTTAATAGATTTTAAGAGTCTGATTATAGAATGCCGTCTTTGAACGGCATTTTTTTATGGAATACTAGACAGTATCGCAAGACTGTCAATCCCGTGCGAACGGGATTCTCCTATTATTTATGAGTTTGAATAGTTGTAGATCACTAAGCACCTGACTGTCAATCCCGTGCGAACGGGATTCTCGTATTATTTATGAGTTTGAATAGTTGTAGATCACTAAGCACCTGACTGTCAATCCCGTGCGAACGGGATTCTCGTATCTAATACTTGGGTTGATTTTTGAGTGCTAACATCGCTTTGGCATATATTCGCAGTACACTTGTTTTCACTTCTGAGCATCACCTAAAACATACGTTTGCTCAACGGTTCGGTCGTCTCCCAGCATCATCAACACAAATAACTTTTCTTCAATCGTTTTAGTTTTAGACATTCGTAAGTTCATTAAATCGGTTGAATGGGGATTTAAAACAATAAAATCGGCTTCTTTTCCGGCTTCCAAACTACCTATGAACGCTTCCTGATTTAACACTTTCGCTCCGCCAAGAGTAGCCAAATAAAACGCCTGTAATGCAGACAAAGGTTTTTCCTCTGATGGATTTACAGCAAACGCTTTCCTAAGTTGAGTTACTTTGTAGGCTTCGTTCATGGTTTGAAGCATGGAAAAACTTGTCCCGCCACCAACATCGGTCCCTAAGCCTACTTTCACGTTCTTTTGAGTTGCTTTTTGCACATCAAACAAACCGCTACCTAAAAACAAATTAGAAGTAGGGCAAAACGCTATTCCTGATTCCGTGGAGCTCATTACATCCCATTCTTGTTCAGTTAAATAAATACTATGTGCAAAAATGGAACGGGAACCCGTAAGCCCGAAATGATTATACACGTCGAGATAGCCTTTGTTATTGGGAAACAAGGATTTAACCCATTCAACTTCGCCTTTATTTTCACTTAAATGAGTATGCATAAACACATCTGGGTATTCTTGTAAAAGTTGCGCTGCTTTTCCCAATTGTTCCGGTGTTGATGTAGGTGCAAAACGAGGGGTAACGGCATAAGAAAGTCGGTCTTTATGATGCCATCTTTCAATCAATGTTTTGGATTCTTCATAAGCTGATTCGGGTGTATCGAGTAAATAATCGGGTGCATTTCTATCCATTAGCACTTTCCCGGCGATGAGTCGCATGTGATGGGATTCCGCCTGTTCAAAAAGCGCTTCAACCGATGAAGAATGAACAGTACCGAAAACAAGTGCCGTAGTTGTCCCGTTTTTAAGCAGTTCATCAACAAAAAAAGCAGCAATTGAATCGGCGTACGATTTTGAAGCAAAATGCTTTTCAGTAGGAAAAGTATAAGAATTTAGCCATTCCAATAATTGTTCACCGTAGGAAGCTATCATTTCGGTTTGTGGGTAATGGATATGTGTATCAATAAAGCCTGGTAAAATGAACTTTCCTGAGTAATCATGGATTCGTGCATTTGGAAATGCGTTTTTTGCATCGTGATAAACTCCCGAAAACACAATTTTTCCGCTATCGATAACGAGTCCGCCATCTTCGATATACTTTAAGGCGTCGGGATTTGTGCTTGGGTTATCTGTGAAATAGACAAGTGAGGCATGGTATAATTGCGGAGAATCAGGTAGGGATGAGCACGAACGGATGAGGATAAATAAAAATGGTAAAATGCGCTTCATAGCTAAATGATGTAAAGATGAATAAACAAATTGCGTAAATAATATTAGTCAATTTATGATAAATGGCTAATAAAATAAATAAAAGCCGTAAAGGGGTTTAAATTTTTTGAAAAAGTTAACTTCTTACTTAAATCAAACTTTTTCTTATCAAAACAATTGAGATTTGTTTGCTTAATAATCGCTAAGTTTGGTTTGAAATTTATAAGGTATTGCCATGGAAAAGACTGAAGAAAGAATAGTGTCCGAATTCAATAATGAATTAAAGCTAAAGGGTTTTAATGTGTTTCAAATTGAAAAGGATGGAAATGCAACAAAGATCTATAGTCGTAAAGATTTTTATAAAATTTGTCTTACAACTGGTAAAAGTGTTATTCATTACGCTGATAGAAGTTTTGAAGCGGACGATACAATCTTGTTCTTCGGGAATCCGCATATTCCATATTCATGGGAGACTTTATCAAGAAAATATGTGGGTTATACCTGTTTGTTTTCTGAGGAATTCATCAAGGCAAGTGTGCGTTTAGAGAGTTTGCAACAATCGCCTTTGTTTAAAATTGGTGGTACTCCAATTCTTCAGATTTCTAATGAACAGCGCGAATTTTTGAACAGTATTTTTAAAAAGATGATTGATGAGCAACAGTCGAATTATGAGTATAAAGACGAGTTGATACGTAATTACATTCAATTAATTATACATGAGGCTTTAAAATTACAACCGTCTTTGAACTACGATAATCAGAAAAATGCATCTTATCGTTTAACATCTGTGTTTCTTGAATTGCTTGAAAGGCAGTTCCCTATTGAGACTTCTTCCGCACCATTAACACTTACAACAGCGCAAGATTACGCAAAGGATTTAGGTGTTCATGTGAACTATTTGAACAGAGCTGTAAAAGAGGTTACCGGAAAACAAACAACTGCACACATTCGTGAACGAGTTTTGCAGGAGTCTAAAGCTTTATTGCATCATACTAAATGGAACATTTCCGAAATAGCATATGCTTTAGGTTTTGAGTATCCGGCATATTTTAATAATTACTTTAAAAAGTTGTCAGGTTTAACTCCAACTGAATTTCGACAAGTGGAAGTTTGAATTTTATAATCATTGGTTTGATTTTTATTAACTGAATGGTTGCTGTCTGAATTAACTTTGATTCAGATAATCAAACATTAGGTAACATGAAATTTTTCAAACTCACTTATGTACTCCTTTCTCTGTTAACCTTTTCGGCATGCTCTTTTGAAGATGATATTCAAGCCATTTTTCCTCAAGGTGTAAAAGGTTCATCCGAATTATTTACCGGAAATGCTTGGAATTATGGATTAGTACAACCGGATTCCGTCTTTACAACACTTGTTGGAAATGTGTACTTCGAGCCGGGCGCTCGCAGTAATTGGCATTCTCATCCTGCCGGACAAATTTTGGTTATTACTAGCGGCATCGGATATCATCAAATTGAAGGAAAAGAAATAGAAATAATCCGAAAAGGAGATGTAATTCAATGTCCGCCAAATGTAAACCACTGGCATGGTGCAAGTCCGAATGTTGGCCTTCAGCAACTTTATATTGTTCCCAATACAGAAAAAGGAATAGTGGACTGGAAGCAAGCGGTAAGCGATCAAGAATATTTCAAACTAAGCAACAAATAGTAGAGGAAACATGGATAATCAACAAAAAGCGAATGGGTTCTCACGTAGGGACTTTTTAAAAAATACGGTAACTGCCGGGGCGGGGACTCTGCTCGTAAATCCAATGAATCTGTTTTCACAAGACGTTAACACAAATAATCAACACATTATGGGTAAGAATATTAAATCAAAAGGCTATGCAGCAAAAGATAACTCCGGAAAATTAAGTCCTTGGGAGTTTGAAAGACGTCCGGTAGGAGAACATGACGTGCTTATAGATATCAAATTTGCAAGTATTTGTCACTCTGATATCCACCAAATGAAAGGTGATTGGGGGCCACAACAATATCCGCAAGTTCCGGGACACGAAATCGTCGGAATAGTTGCTGCTGTTGGTTCTAAGGTTACCAAATTCAAAGTTGGTGATCGTGCAGGTGTTGGTTGTATGGTTGATAGTTGCATGGAATGCGATAGCTGTAAACATGGCGAAGAGCACTATTGTGAAAACGGCAAAACGGTATTTACCTATGGTTATCCAATGAAAGATTCACCAACGGGAATTTCACAAGGGGGTTATTCAAATAATATCGTTGTTCGCGATCACTTTGCCGTTCACATTCCTGAGCATATCAGTTTTGAACAAGCGGCTCCATTATTATGTGCCGGAATAACAACATATTCACCGTTAATGAATGCAAATTTTAAGATTGGTGATAAAGTCGGCGTTGCAGGAATTGGCGGATTGGGTCACTTAGCCGTGAAACTTGCAGTATCAAAAGGAGCAGAAGTGTATGCATTTACCACTTCACCAAGTAAAGTAAACGATATTAAATCGTTTGGGGTTAAAGAAGTTATCGTTGTTGATAATCCATCAAAATTAGCTCCTTTTAAAGGACAATTAGACTATATGATTTCAACCATACCGGTTCAGTTCGATGTAGCATCTTATGCGTCTGTAGTTAAACCCAATGGCTTTTTTACACAAGTTGGAATGCCGGTTGGTTTTCAGTTAACACTCAGCAATATCGGTTTAGCCGGTTCAAGAGTGAATTTTAATGCTTCATTAATTGGCGGAATTCCGGAAACTCAGGAAGTGATTCACTATTGTGCTGACAATGGCATATATCCGGTAATTGAAGTCATAAAAGCAAATCAAATTAATGATGCATGGGATAAAGTCTTAAATAATGAAGCACGTTATCGCTATGTAATCGACGCATCAACATTTTAAAAAGACAAACACATAATAGGATACAAAAAATGATTTTAAACGAAACTTTTACACTTTATAATGGCGTTCAAATTCCTAAACTTGGTCTTGGAACCTGGTTTATTTCAAACGAACAAGTACAACAAACCGTAGTTGATGCAGTTCATTTAGGTTATCGCCACTTCGACACGGCTCAGGCTTATCAAAATGAAGCGGGCGTTGGATTAGGTGTGAAAAATGCCGGTGTTAAACGCGAAGAGTTATTTATTACTACAAAATTAGCTGCAGAAATAAAATCATATGATGCTGCTGTAGCTTCAATAAATCAATCTCTTGAAACATTAGGCTTGGAATATATTGACTTGATGTTGATTCACAGCCCAAAACCTTGGATGGAATTTCATGAAGATGATTCATTCTTTGAAGGTAATTTGGAAGCGTGGAGAGCATTGGAAGAGGCTTATAAAGCAGGAAAATTGCGCTCAATCGGTGTATCAAATTTTCAGAAAGCCGATATCAAAAATATTCTGAAATCAGCTTCGGTAAAACCAATGGTAAACCAAGTATTAGCACACATCAGCAATACTCCTTTTGAATTGATTGAGTACTGCAAAACAGAAGGAATTCTTGTACAGGCTTATTCACCTGTCGCTCATGGTGAGTTATTGAAAAATGAAAACGTGGCTAAAATTGCTGAAAAATATAAAGTAACAATTGCTCAGCTTGGAATCCGATACTGTTTAGAGTTAGGGTTGCTTCCATTGCCAAAAACGGCAAATCCAGCTCACTTAAAAAACAATGCTGATGTTGATTTCCAAATTTCAGCAGAGGATATGGAATATTTGGTGAATATCGACCCCATAAAAGATTACGGTTCTGCAAGCATGTTTCCTGTTTACGGCGGACGCTTAAAGTAATCTGGATGACAACCATTGTTGAATCATATTGTAAATGCTTGATTCTACTCTCAGTAGTTTCAAGCATTACCTTATTTGGCAGCGTAAAGCCAAATAAGTGGCATGTTCAACAACTATCTGAATTTCAACCGAAAGAGATTATGTCAAAAATAAGTATAGGAAATCAGGTTTTTACCGTTCACTTTTTGGATAACGAAACCTCAAAAAGTTTAATTGAACGAATGCCTTTTACTGTCGATTTAGAAGATTACGGCGGAATGGAAAAGATTTTTTTTCCCAAAGACGGATTAAACACAAAAGGTGCTCCGGATGGTGCTAAACCTGCTAGAGGAGACATCATGTATTATGCTCCTTGGGGAGATGTAGCCATATTTTATAAGGAATTTCGTTTTGCCAGTGGATTAATTCCAATGGGAAAAATTGATCATATAGACGGCTTTTTAAAAGCTTTAGAAACTACATCAACAGTAACATTTACAAAATAAGAGGTAACGTATGGAAATCTATAAAAATGGAAGTTTACCCTCAATAAAAGGACCGCAAGATTGGTTTACAGGTTCCGTTAGAATCGATCCGCTTTATCAAAAAAAACAAGTAACAAAAGGCGCAGGAGCCTTGGTAACGTTTGAAGCAGGAGCCAGAACGGCATGGCATACACATCCTGCCGGACAAACCTTAATCGTTCAATCCGGAGTTGGTTTAGTTCAGCGTAAAGGCGGACCAATTGTTGAAATTTATCCCGGAGATGTAGTATGGTTCGAACCGGAAGAAGTACACTGGCATGGTGCTGCTGAGAATAAAGCTATGAGCCATATTGCCATTCAAGAAGAAGTAAACGGTAGTGCTGTAACCTGGATGGATAAAGTAACAGACGAAGAATACTCCAGTAAATAATTAATCTGAGAGAATGAACAGGTTAATTTGAAATGGTAAAAGATGAAGTGATACTCTCGCTTCATCTTTTTTGTTTATTGTGAGATTTAAAGATTACTAGTAAGTTGTAAAACCGTTAATTACAAATTTTAGAGCTTGCTTATGAACCCTACTGTTGATGAATATTTAGAAATCGGTTGCGGCCGATGTAAATTGGTTGGAACCCCGGAGTGTAAAGTAAACACATGGAGAAGTGAGCTTATTCAACTGAGACATATTATGTTGGAAAGCGGTTTAGTTGAAGATCGCAAATGGGGGATGCCTTGTTATACCTATCAAGATAAAAATGTAATTATTGTTACTGCGTTTAAAGAGTTCAGTTCACTTAGCTTCTTCAAAGGTGTTTTATTGAAAGATGAAAAGAAATTGCTGCATAAATCGGGTGAAAATTCGCAATCAGCACGTTTTTTCAAGTTTACCAGTGTTCAAGAAATTATAGATATCGAACCTGAGATTAGAAGCTACATCAAAGAAGCGATTGAAATAGAAAAAGCAGGTAAAAAAGTGGATTTCAAGGAAAAGAATGAATTGGTTTTTCCTGATGAACTACTTCAATTATTTGACGAAAATCAGGAGTTTAAAGATGCCTTTTTGGCTTTAACACCCGGACGCCAACGCGGATATAATTTACATTTTTCAGCGCCTAAACAAGCAAAGACCAGAATTTCAAGAATAGAAAAATTCATCCCTAAAATAATGGATGGTAAAGGTTTTTTTGATTGATTGGGAATCGCGCTATTCTAATAATGTACTGCAATCAGTTCTTTATTGATTCATTTTCAAAGTCGCTAGATTAGCAACTTAAAGAGCTTATAGTTCATTTAGAATTACTACTTTACTCCCAACGAGATATAGGAGATTAAATATGTACAAATTTGTATTGATGCTAGTACTGACTGTATTAGTAAATCTAGGCGCTTATGCACAAACAGCAGAGCAAAAAAAAGAAATGAATAGGCTGCAAACAGAAAAAACGAGCCTTGAACAGCAATTGAACAGGGCAACTGATCCTGCAAGCAAAGCTGCGCTTCAAACGAAAATTGTTGCTGTAAATGCAAAAATTACATCGCTTTCGAAAGAGATGAAAAACACTGCACCTGAAGAGGCAAAAAAAGCTAATCCTGACGCGTTATCAAAAAAAATTGCCCGACTTGAAAATGAAAAGGCGATGTTAGAGCAAAAAATGGAAAAGTCGAAGTCTGTTACTGAAAGAAAAGAGATTCAAAACAAAATTATTACTATTAATAATAAAATCGCGGATCTAAAATCAGATGTTAAAAAAAGCTCACATAATCAAACAAATAAAGCAGAGCAAATAGAGAAGCAAAAGAAAGCATCCCAAGCACAACAAGAGATGAAAAAATTGGGAGATGAACGAAAAAAGATTCAAAAAGAGTACGATGAGATTGAAGCTCAGATAAAAAAAGGCGAGAAAATGCCCAACTCATACAGCAAAAACACAACATTAAAAGCTGCAAAAGCAAAGCGCGATAAACTCAAAAAAGATTTGGATGATATCGATGCGAAAATTAAAAAACTAAAAAGCTGACACCCGAAAAAAGCTCTTTAAATAGATAAAAACGATTTCTTTTATAAAGCTTGAAAACCAATTGTAAACGGAATTATTCGATAACTTTGGTTTGTTAATTCACAAATAAAAGGTGTTTCGCATGAAAAACTGGACTCTCGATTCTTTTATTCAATACCTGAATGAAAACGAATATGTAATTACTTTTTTTGAAGGTAAAGATTGTAGAGTTTGCCATGCTTTATTACCCAAAATGGAAGAACTCGTAAATAAAGAGTATTCGAATACACCCATGATCGTTGTAAATACCGATGAAAACCCAGATATAGCCGGACAAAATATCATATTCAGTTTACCGGTTATTCTTGTGTTTAAACAAGGGCGAGAAGTGGCTAGAATCAGCGGTAAAAATCCAATGTATGAAATAAATGAGCAACTAAAACGCACACTCAATTATTCAGAGGATGATAATCCGTATTCATCACTTTTCGAAAACCTGGCTGATTAACACATAAAAGTCTCTATTTTGTAGAGACTTTTTTTTTGAAAAGGAATTTTTGATGACAACTAACAAACAAATTCGTTGGGGTATTCTTGGTCTCGGGAAAATCGCCCATAAATTCGCTCAGGATTTGCTGCTCAGCGAACACGCCGTTTTATATGCAGTAGCATCAAGAAGCCAAGAAAAAGCAGTTGATTTTGGCACACAGTATCAAGCAAAAGCATGTTATTCTTCCTACGAAGCAATGCTGGAAGACCCCAATGTGGATGTCGTTTATATCGCAACACCACATGTCAATCACTTCGAGTGGACTTTAAAAAGTTTGCAAATGGGTAAACACGTTTTATGTGAAAAACCAATGGGAATGAATGCCAAACAAGTTGAACTTGTAAAAGCTGAAGCAGAAAAAAGGAACCTGTTTTTGATGGAAGGCATTTGGACTCGATTTATTCCGATGACAGAAAAACTCCTTCAACTGCTTAATGAGAACCTTTTAGGAAAGTTGATTTCCATTCGCGCTGATTTTGGTTTTAAAGCGCCTTTTGATCTTAATAAAAGAATATATAATAAATCTTTAGGTGGCGGTTCACTTTTAGATATTGGGATTTATCCGATTTATTTGAGTCTGCTTTTGTTTGGTAAACCCAAAACGGTTCAAGCTTCAGCGCGATTTACTTCAACACAAGTTGATGCGACTTGTATGATGATGTTTGGTTATGATGCTGGACAAAAAGCCATGTTGGAATCTACTATTGAAACGACTACACCAACGGAAGCCTATATTTTTGGAACGGAAGGCAGTATTCACTTACACCCAAGATTTCATCATACCGAAAAAATTACGTTGAATCTAAACGGACAAGAGCAGTTTTTTGAAGAAAAGTATCTGGGAAACGGATATATCCATGAAATTGATGAAGTAAATCAATGCTTGTTCAATGGTAAAACAGAAAGCGAAAAATTGCCGATGCAAACCAGCTTGGATTTGGCCTCTATCCTAGATGAGGTTCGGGCGGAAATTGGTTTGGAATACAGTTGAAACGGACAGTGTCCGTTAACAAAAAAGGCAGTCAATTGACTG
>SBGQ01000153.1 GCA_006226965.1 bacterium
CATCTACCATCTACCATCTACCATCTACCATCTACCATCTACCATCTACCATCTACCATCTACCATCTACCATCTACCATCTACCATCTACCATCAACCATCAACCATCAACCATCAATTTAATTCTTTTTACTCATCGGCGTTCTTTCAACAAAGTCCCTTTTCATATATTCCTCCCGTGTTTTTAACAATTAATTGAAAATCAATGAGAAAACTATTTTCAACTCTTCTCTTTGCCGTGTTGTTTTTGCAATCCGGCTTTGCGCAAGATTATCCTCTTCGTGATGAATACATGGCTACTTCACGAACGGTCGGACAAATCATAACTGAACGCGGACCTTCTAGTGTAAACTGGATTAATGGCGGTGATCGCTATTCCTATATCACTTTCGACTCCGAAACTCGCCAACGTATTATTAATATCTCTGACCCGAAAACAGGAAAAGACGAAGTTATTTTTGATGGTAAAGGCGTAAACTTTCCCGGAACTGAAAAAGCATTTACGTATCAAAGCTTCCAATGGTCAGCAGATTCCAAATATTTGCTTTTTAAAACCAATTTCCGCCCCATTTATCGCAGAAGCGGCGTTGCAGATTTCTACCTCTACTCTATCGCCGATAAGTCTTTAGTTGAAGCGGCGAAAGATGCTCGTACTGCTGAACTTTCTCCGGACGGTAAACTGATGGGCTTTGAACGCGGCGGAAACTTATTCGTTCGCGAAATGGCAACAGGTGTTGAAACCCAACTTACAACAGACGGAAACGATGATAAACATATTTTCAACGGACATTTCGGTTGGGTTTATGAAGAAGAGTTCGGTTTAAGTCAGGCTTGGGAATGGTCACCTGATTCCAGATACATCGCATACTGGCAAGAAGATGAAAACGGTGTTCCGGAGTTTCAAATGACTGATTACGAAGGTCAGCATGAAGAGTACACCAAAATTCGTTATCCGAGAGTCGGCGATACCAACCCGACTGTTCGAATCGGTGTTATTACATTGGCTGACAAAAGCAATAAATGGCTTGATGTAAAAGAAACCGGCGAACATTACATTCCTCGCATAAACTGGACAGGCCAAGACCATTTCCTTTCTGTAATGGTGTTAAATCGCAAGCAAAACCATTTAAAACTTCATTTCTTTGATGCGCGCAACGGCGAAGGCAATCTAGTTATGGAAGAAAAATCTGAAACTTGGATTGACGTTTTCGATTTCTTTGCGGGAATCAATCACCTATTATTCTTCCCACAAGGCGGAAAAGAATTTTTCTGGATTTCTGATCGTGATGGTTTTAGCCATTTATACCGCTATGATTACAAAGGCAAATTGCTAAATCAGGTAACCAAAGGAAATTGGGAAGTTACTTTCGTTCACGGTTTTGATACCAAAAAAGATAAAATCTACTTCTCTTCTACGGAAGTTTCTCCGGTGGATCGCCATTTGTTTGTTGTTGATTACAAAGGCAAAAAGAAAGAACAAATCACAAAAGTTGCAGGACGACATAACATCAATGCATCACCCAACGGAAAGTATTTTATCGATAGCTATTCCAACATCAACCAGCCATTAACTGTTGAATTATGGGATGCTGCTAAGAAAAAAGTGCTCAAAACTTTAGCTGATAACAAAGCAAGTTTCGAAAAAGTAAAATCAGAAGTTCAATTACGTGAGTTATTCAGCTTTACCACTTCTGACGGTCAAAAATTGGACGGATATCTCATCAAACCGCATAATTTTGATTCAACCAAAAATTATCCGCTTGTTTTAGATATTTATGGAGGCCCTGGCGCACAAAGTGTTTATAACGAATTCGGCGTTTCCGGCTGGCAACAACACTTACAAAAACAAGGATTTGTAATTGCATCTGTAAATAATCGTGGTTCAGGTGGTTACGGATCTGCTTTTGAAAAAGTAGTGTATCGTCACCTTGGAGATAAAGAAGCTTTCGATTTCGCAGAAACTGCAAAATATTTAGGCTCTTACTCTTGGATCGATGAAAACAATATGGCTATTCGCGGTCATAGTTATGGCGGATATATGAGTTCCTATACGATGGCAAACCAGCCGGGTGTTTTTAAAGCTGCAATTATTGCTGCTCCGGTAACTGATTGGCGCTTATACGATTCTATTTATACTGAACGCTACATGGATTTAATGAGCGATAACAATGATGGTTATACCGGAACTTCAGTTATGACGAATGCAAAGAACGTAAAAGGAAAATTGTTGATTGTTCACTCCACAATGGATGAAAACGTTCATGTTCAAAACACGTTCCAGTTGTTAACCACTCTTACATCTGCCGGAATTGATGCAGAAGTTCGTATTTATCCTCCTGGAGCGCACGGAGTTGCTTACGATGGCGCTAGCCGTCTGTTATTGTACGGACAAGTGTACGCTCAGTTCTTGATTGATAATTTAAAGAACTAAGATTCAGTTTTTTTTTTATTGGAAAGCCCGTGATTGGAAACATTCATGGGCTTTTTTTTCGCATCAAAATCTTACTCGATACTCAATAGTAGCCACAAATGCTCTTGTTAATCCATCAGGCCTTGCCTCTCTTGTTAGTAAAGGCATTCCAATAGATGCCTGAATTCCTTGCTTTTGGCTTAGTTCATAATCCAAAAATAAATTCGCGTTTAATGTGAGTCCGGCAGAACCTTTTATCATCTGATTTACCCCGTTTGAATTGGTGAATTCATCATCACTTAAATGATAAATCGGTAACAAACTAACCGTAGATTTCAATTTATTTTTGTGTTCGATTACATAGGAAACACGCATCAACACATCCCCTTTTCTTTGGTAGCTATTCGTTGACTGAAACTCGCTGAACGTTGAATTTGCCGGATATACATCAGCTAAAAATGCATTTTTATTTTGTGTGACGGGCTGTTGCATTGCTACAACAAACTGAACTTTTTCAAACTGATAACCAAGCCCCAAAATAACATCTGTTGTACCCAAACTAGATTGATAATCCATCGGTAATGAATTGCCGTTCTTCCGTGTATTCCCATCTTGTAAAGGAAATTTGAGTCCGGCAGTCAACCTCATTTTCGAACTTAAAGCAATGTTACCATTAAGAAACACATCAGATAATCCAAACTCAGAAATTCCGTTTCCGCTTTGATTTATTCCTGTGATTTTGGCATCAAAACCCCAATTTTTACTTATTAAATTGTACTCCAAATACTGCGAAAATATTGAAACCGAGTTGTCTGCTTTACCACTGGATAAACCCAATTTTATTTGATGAAACAAAGCTTGATTTGAATGTTCAGCAAGCATTTCATCTTGCGGTTTTATACTGTTAATGGTACAAAAACCGGCATCGCTACACCCTTGCGCTTTTACTAAAGAAAGATTTCCAAAAAGTCCCAATAGGACAACAAAGCTAAACTGTTTAATCATAACCTACATTTTTTATTGAGTTAAATATAAGCCAGTGGCTAAAATTTGAATGTAGGATGAAAGACGTTTAAATGAGTCTGTGAATTTATTTTAAAAAAGCCCATATTAATCACTTAAACTGATTTTCGTTGATTGGTACATTTACAGACTTATTGTTTACTTAATCAAGGCTATTTTTTGTAAATACACCATTTCCATAGTTAACCGATAGAAATAAGTTCCACTCGACAATCAATTCATACCGAAGGAAACCGGATGTTTCCTTTCTGGATAGATAGAGTGGGCAAGTATTGCGACTTTAATTCCCCAATAGAGAAACCACACCCGTTAAACCAATTACTATTACACATCGCTCAGTTCGTTATAAGCCACTTTAATAATGTACGTTCAATCCTATCCTGTACAACAGGCTTCACAATATATTCGTCCATCCCTGCATTTAAACATCGCTCTTCTTCGCCCTTTATAGCTCCTGCAGTAACTGCAATTATCGGCGTATGTGTTCCTGTACCTATTTCTTTTTGCCTGATTTGTTGCGTTGCCTCATATCCACTTATTCCCGGCATTTGAATATCCATAAATACAATTGACGGGTTGAGTTCCTCATATAACCTTACTGCATCTATACCGTTTTCAGCCTCTACTATACTAACACCCGGAATTATCTTTTTTATCATACTACGAATGAGAAACAGATTAATCGGGTTATCATCAACAACAAGAATAGGTCTATCCAAAATATGTTTGCCTGACTCAGTTTCCAGTTGCAGATTCTTATTTAGTGATTCTTCATGGAGATAAATCTGAATCAACAAACTGTATAATTTTTGAATAGAAAACGGTTTTTTTACAACTTCACTAATCTGCAATGCATTCATTTCATTTCGTAGAATTTCATCGTTCTGAAGATTGTGCATCAAAATAATTTTGGTATCTCTTCTTTTTATACCGATTTCATTACGCAGCTTTTTTATGACTTCAATTCCATCAATAAACGGCATCTTATAATCAATAAAAGCAATATCTACTTTATTACCTGAGAAATACGTAAGGGCATCTAAGCCATTATTCACTACCTCGGTTGGGATATTCCGTTTCTTTAAAATTTCTAGAATTGTTGCACTACTGGTTTCATTATCGTCAACTACTAAAACCTTCTTTATGGAATCCAGTCCTTCTATTTCAGGTAAACAATCCAGTTCGTTTCCGGCTTCTTCTTTTAGCTTTAAATTAAAATAAAAGGTACTTCCTTTGCCCAATTTACTCTCTAACTCCAACTTTGAACCCATCAAATTCAAAATCTTGTTAGAAATGGAAAGCCCTAAACCTGTACCGCCAAATTTTCTTGTAGTAGTAGCATCTTCCTGCGAAAAAGCTTCGAATATTTTATTTTGTTGAATTCGGTTTATACCAATTCCGGTATCAATAACCTCGAAGAGCAATTCACATACGCCATTTTCACAGTCTTTAACCTTTGTTACAATTAAAGTTACCTGTCCTTTCTCGGTGAACTTAACTGCATTTCCAATTAAATTAATGAGTACTTGTGTTAAACGAATTTGGTCTGTAACCACAAATTGCGGAATATCATGGGCAATATGTAAATGTAAGTCTATGCCCTTTTCATTGGTTTTATAACTAACCAAGTTGATAATGTTCTCACATAATTTCCAAAGGTCTGCTTTTTCTTCTGTCAGCTCTAATTTACCGGCTTCTATTTTCGAAAAATCAAGTATATCATTAATTAAATTAAGTAAGATTTTTGCAGAGCTGTTTATATTTTCTATATACACATTTTGAGTCTCGTCCAACTCAGTACTTTTCATCAAATCGGTAAAGCCAATCACACTATTTAATGGAGTTCGGATTTCGTGACTCATATTTGCCAAAAATTCAGACTTAGCTGAGTTTGCCGTCTCAGCCATTTTTTTAGCGTTTTTTAATTCTTCGCGTTGTAACACTCTATCCGTTACATTCTGGCTCAAGACTAAAATTCCACCTATTTCATGCGCTCCATAGTACCAAGGACGAATCTTACGATCTAAAAATATCCTATTCGTTTCACCCATTGGAATATATTCATCTTCTTCAACAGAGATTACTTCTCCCTTTAGTGCTGACTGATGTTGCTCTTTCCACCTTTCCGGAATATTGGGGTTAATTTCGTAGTGATGTTTCCCCACAAGTTCATCACTGTCAGTGTGATATAAGATTTTCCAAGCTTCGCTTACAGCCAGATAATTCATATGCGTATCGAACATAGCAACAGCGGCCGGATTGTGTTCTATAAAGGCTTTTAAACGAATATGCTCGTTTTTTAAAATCTCATCAGCGATTTTTTTATCGGTGATGTCTTCTGCTATCGTTAGTAAACTTTCGACTTCGCCTTTTGCGTCCAGCAATGGGAATTTCGAAATGTCGAAAATTAGTTTTTCACCTGTTAGATATTCACTAACGATTTCTTTGTGTGTAATAACTTCCCCTTGTATAGCTCGGTCGTCTAAATCTTTGTTGAAGTATTTTAGTTTCCCATCCTGCTCTGATATTACAAGCGAATAAAATTCCTTTGTTCGTTCATCAAATAATAATTGAGACGCTACTCTATTAACCAGAGTTACTTCATTTTCTCGATTTTTAACAATAATATGCAGTGGTACGTTATCGATTACGGTTCTAAGTAAACTCTCATCTTTGTGTACTTTTTCAGTCATATTCTCAGCTAATGCACGAGCTCTAGCATTTAATCCGGCCAAGGCTAAAATCACATAAAACAGAAGTAAATCAATAATTATTCCGCCAATAGCAACTAATTTCGGAAGTATAGCATCACTAATATTTTCGTTTTCAGCATTTACTAATACAAGCCAAGGTTGCCCTTGCATTAGTATCGGGATTGCAGTTGATAAATCATCCGAATCGTCAATCGGGATATGAGACTTACCAAAATCAGAATCAAACAATAAACTTTGTTCTGAATATTTACTACCGTCATATATTTCAAAATGATAATAGTTTTCAGATGATGTTAGAATTCCGTTCATTAAATCATTGGCACGAAACGGACTATAAACCCAGCCTTTAAATGCGCTTTTTCGTTCTTCAACAGTAGTTAAGGGCTTATTATGTTCATAAACCGGCAAATACATAAGAAACCCTTTTTGTACATCTATTTCTGTCTCTTGAACCAAGGTTATGATTCCCGAAGTTGCGGCTTCACCGGTATCACGAGCACGTTCCATTGCTATTTTTCTGGTCTCATTCGACCACATATCGTACCCAAAAGCTCGCTTATTTCTCCAGTCAAAGGGTTCTAAATAAATAATGCTTGTATAATAATCTCTGTCTCCGTTCGGATAAATGCTGTAATCAGGAAAACCTGTACTTCTTAATGTTTGTTGATGTTCATTTAATGCTGATGGTGTTACCTGAACAGAATACCCAATTCCCTGAATTCCCGGCCAATATTTTTCAACCTGAAGTGATGATACATATACATTCCAGTCTTTACGAGTGATGTCTTCTTTAGTATTAATTAATGCAACGCCGCCTCGTAAAACTTGCTCGTATTCAATCATCCTCTCTTTAATGTTGTTTACAATTTCATTCGATTTAAATTCAAATCTGCTTTTTCCCAACTCTTCATAATAGTTCGTTGAAATTCTCCATCCTATAAAGGTTAAACATGTAGAAATAAATAAAATCAGCCAAGCCGTAAAGGGATTGTGGAACGTATCAACCAACCATTTAAATGAGCCCGATTCTTTTATTGAATGTGATATGAATTGCAATAACTTCATTTTTAAAACACGACTTCCACTGTACTAGAATTCAACAAAAAAACATAAACACATGCCAAATTAAGACAATTTTGTACTTTATCACAAGTTATTGTTATTCAAT